>CAYTGW010000080.1:0-7559 GCA_964437395.1 uncultured Desulfocicer sp. | reverse complement strand
ATATAACTCTCCAGGCCATCCAGAAACATCTGTACGGACATCATGATCAGAAGCATGCCCATAAGCCTTGCCATGGCCCGGAGTCCCTTTTTTCCAACAAACCGCATCATGATCCCGGATAAAAGAAGAATCAGAAAAGATATTCCCCATGCCAGAGAAAGCGCGCCAATCCAGGTTCCGATCCTGTCAGGATCTCTGCTGGCCATGAGCAGCAGGGCTGCAATAGCGGACGGCCCGGCGATCAGCGGCATTGCAAGCGGGACAATAAATGGGTCCTCATGTTCACTATCTCCTTTGATGCCATGCTGGGGATATACCATCCCGATGGCAATCAGGAAAAGCACAATCCCGCCGGTTATGCTGAGGGATGACTGTTTCAGACCGAGGAGGTTCAGCATCGGTTCTCCGGCTATGAGGAAAAACAGAAGAATAAGATAGGCAAATATCAGCTCCCGTATCATGATGCCGGTTCTTTTTTCATCCGGAACTTTCTGAAGTATGGAGTGAAAGATGGGAATGTTGCCTAGCGGGTCCATGATAAAGAATAGAATCAGGGTGGCGGATAAGAAACTCATTTATAGCTCGTCCTCTTTTGATTCCGGATAAATGTCTTGACAAAACAAGCTGCATACTCCTAATTGTCGAATCGTGTTATGTACAGTCCGTCCAGACAATGCGGAGGTATCTTGTGTCCGGAAACAGGCTGAAGGCCATTATAAAAGAAAAGTTCGCCATTAACAACAGGAATTGGGGTATCTATACTGTCCTTTTTCAGACCGTGGACAAACTTGCAGGTGTTTCAAGATATCCTGTGGTGGGCCCGATCATGAAAAAGATTTTGCGTTTTGACCATCCGGAGAAAAACTATACCCGGGGATATGTGATCAATCTGGATAAAAGCCTGAGAGCCAATCAGAATGTCGTGCTGCCTATCACACTATATGAATTCCTGTAACCATAAAAATATTGTTCTTTTTGATTATGAAAGAAAAAAGGGAACCGTGTTGAGCTGGATGAATATCAGAGCGCTTTTGTAAGAAATCCGGGGTTACTTATCATATGGGCCGGTTGATCAGGTTTCCGGAAGCTTTTGGATACCTCTGTTTTACCTGCTCCAATTGATCATGGAACTCTTTGTCTGTAAGTTCTCCTGCATCGTGCAGTTTAAACAGGGAAATGATCCGGGGTGTGATCAGTTGATCGTTTTGATAACCTATATTGTCCGGTATTCCGCTGTTTGGCGGGGATGACCGGACAGGAAACCCTTTTTCCCGGATTATTTTTTCCACCTCCATGGTTTTGGGAATTCCCGATTCTTTCAGATTCTGACCCAAGGCGATTTGATCCTGACTGGAAAAGTTTTCCGGTTTATAGCTGGAAAGAATTTCCTGAAGTGTCTTTTTTTGTTCCCCTGTCAGCGGGTCTAGCGATTTGGCAGGGGAGGAAGTTTGATATACAGAGTATTGAATTTTCATCAGATTTGTCCTTTGTAGTATCATTCATTTCGATACACCTGCTTGCTATCAGAGCAAGAGAGGTGCCAGGTTTTTCAGTGCCGGTATATCGGCCGTTATGAAATGAGTGATCAACAATCGAAGGGGAATGGTGACCTGTTGTTGCAATTCCATTTTGCGATCAAGATGGCATGATTCGTAGGGGCAGGCTCCTGTGCCTGCCCTTTATGTGACCATATACAGTGTCAACATGAAAGCAAATCAAAATAAGATTCGGACAATCGACTTGAAATCCTGCATTACATGCTTAGTTTCCGGATATCAGAAAAATTTCAAATAAGCGCAACTGATCGATAACCCTGTTCCGGCAGATTGAGGAGACAATAAAATGAAATCACATCATGGTGTATCTGTTCTTGCGAAAAAACTGGAACTTCCCTGTGGGGCGACAATAAAAAACCGGATTGGAAAATCAGCCATGAGTGAAATCATGGGAGATAAAAACCATCAGCCCACATCAGCCCTTGTAAACCTATATGAAAGGTGGTCATCCGGCGGTGTCGGACTGTTAATAACCGGCAATGCGATGATCGACAAACAAGCGCTGGGGGAACCGCGTAATGTCGTGATTGATGAAAACAGTGACATGGAGATGTTAAAAAATTGGGCGGATAGCGGGAAGAAACAGGATACCCATATCTGGGTGCAGTTGAATCACCCTGGACGGCAGTCACCCTCTTTTCTATCCGCAAAACCTGTGGCCCCCTCAGCCATCCCTTATAAATCTTCCCTGAAATATGCCTTTAACACGCCCCGTGAGCTGATGGATCAAGAGATCAGAGAATTGATCCGGAAGTTCGGCAAATCCGCTTTCATTGTGAAAAAGGCCGGATTCACAGGCGTCCAGATTCATGGCGCCCATGGGTATCTTGTCAGTCAGTTTCTGTCTCCTATATACAACCAGAGAACCGATAAATGGGGAGGAAACATCGAAGGAAGGATGCGGTTCGTCATGGAGATTTATCGGGAAATGCGGAAACAGGTTGGCCCGGATTTTCCAATCGGAATCAAGATCAATTCTTCTGATTTTCACAGAGAGGGTTTTTCTGAGGAGGATGCATTGACGGTCATGCAGGCGCTTTCCAACGAGGGGATCGACCTGATTGAGATATCCGGGGGAACCTATGAATCGCCGGTCATGATGGGTGGCGGGAAAAAAGCCGAAGAGCAGAAGCCTTTTTTTATCGATTTTGCCGAAAAAGCTGTACAGTCGATCCATACACCGGTGATTCTGACCGGCGGATTTCGAAGCAGCAAAATGATGGCGGATGCGATCCAGCATTCCGGTGTTGCCATGACAGGCATTGCAAGACCGCTGGTAATCGACCCGGATATGCCGGCCAGGATTTTATCCGGAGAGCCTTATGTCAGTCAGGTAAAACCACGCACAACCGGAATCAGGTTTATCGATAAAATGGCCATGCTCGAAATTACCTGGTATGAAAATCAGATGAGATACATAGGAAATGGCCAGGACCCTGATCCGGATGAAAATGTATATCGTACGATTTTTCAACTGTTTGCCCATCGAGGTGCGAAGGTGTTTAAGCGAAGAAGGGCTTCGTGATTTTCTTTTCTATATGTTCGGTGAGCAATAACTACATCGCAAGAAGTTAATATTTTCCAAAATCATTATCATCCAAAGCGATTATTTGTTCTGGGGAAGGAAACTTTTGTTTTTGATCAGTCGTTGCCGGATTTCCCCATGAATGAGGCATGACTGTTTTTCGGAAAATAGGATCTTGCTTCTTGCTTTTTTGTGAGACGGACGGCTGAAAAGCTGTAGCTCTTTCCTTTAACTTGAAACGCTTTAAAAGCTCACGAACCATTGTCGCCTGTGATGAAAGCTCCTCAGAAGCAGCGGAGGTTTCTTCGGCATTAGCCGTATTTTGCTGTGTCACGCTATCGATCTGAGAAAGCCCCTGGTTGGCCTGTGAAATTCCCTGGGCTTGTTCATTGCTAGCAACAGCAATCTCACCTACCAGATCAGCAACTTTACCTACACCATTATTGATTTCATTCAGGGCATCTGCTGTCTTCTCCGCAATAATATTTCCATCATCGACTTTTTTGATCGCACTTTCGATCAACTCCGCTGTCTCCTGTGCAGCTTTGGCACTTCGTGCTGCCAGTGTCCGGACTTCCTGGGCCACCACAGCAAAACCTTTACCATGCTTACCCGCACGGGCTGCTTCTACGGCTGCATTTAAGGCAAGAAGATTTGTCTGAAAAGCAATATCATCAATCGTCTTTATAATTTTATTGATTTCTTTACTGGCATCACTGATGGCTTTCATGGCAATAACCATCTCCTTCATCTGCTGCGTACCACTTTGCCCTGTTTCACGCATTGCTATGGCAAGTTGATTTGCTTGAGATGCATTTTCAGCACTTGTATTTGTCTGGGCGCCGATCTCGGTCATCGAGCTTGTAATCTCTTCCAGTGAAGCAGCCTGCTCTGTAGCCCCCTGCGAAAGTGACTGACTGGAATCTGAAACCTGACGAGCCCCTGTATCGACTTGTTGAGCTGCAAGATTCAATTCACTAACGATTTCATTTAAACTAAGATTCATTGTTCGAAGTGCATTCCCAAGGGTATCGACATCCGAAGCTAATTCTACCTCCATTGTAAGATCCCCTTTTGCAATAGCACTTGCAAGAGTGGCTCTTTCTCTTTGAACCTCAGTCAAATTTTTGAATGCATCAGCCATCTGCCCCAGCTCATCCCTGGAAGTGACCTCCACCATCTTCTGCGTATCCCCTTTTGCCATACATTTTGCAGCATCTGTAAGGTTTTTAATGGCGCCTGTCATTTTCCGTGCAAATAAGGATATAATCACAGCCAAAACAGTAATGAGTATTGCAGCTAATGCAAGTGTAGAATTAATTAACCGTTTTTTATTGGATAAAATCTCTTTTTCCATATCAGCTACGAGCACATCAATATGGTCTGCATAGGCACCGGTGCCGAGAACCCAACCCCATTCCGGAATGAGCTTGACATATGAAAATTTACTGAAAGCAGTATTTTTATCTTCACCTGGTTTGTTCCAATAGTACCGGACAACACCTTCTCCGGATTTATTGCAGACTCTATTCATATCACTGAACAGATTGGTAACCGGTATACCGGATAGCTCTGATGCGCCTTTCGTATATTTTTTACCGCGGTAAAAAAAATTTTCAAATCGTTCCAGGTCCTTGAAATCTGAGATATCCTTTCCATCAAGGCTGGGAAGAGCAGGATGCATAACCATTTCTGGTTTATCTATATGCTGCGTATTATATGAGTGTATCCAAATGTAATCTTTTTTTGTTTCACCAAACCATAAATTTTTAATGACATCTTTGCATTCCTCTTTGCTTTTCTCGCTTTTCCGAAGATTGTTTACAATGGTAACTGCAACATCAATTTCTCCTTTCAGTTTCTCCACAACAGCCTCTTCCTGCTGTTTACGGACACTGGCAATCTGTGTTTCCGTTTGCTGATTTACAATCAATATTTGAATGAACAGTAAAAGGATTAATGCAGCAAGGGTTGGCAGGGTTGAAAATAGAATCATTTTTGGTCCGATTTTCATAATCTTCTCCTTTATAATCATTAGGATGTTATGTGCTTCCAATTATGAAAAGCATATAGTTATCGTTTTGATTTTAAATGGCAAATAAAACAATGGTTGCTATGATGATAAGGAATTGCTGTATTTAAAAGTAGTTTGTCAAAATTGTATGAATCAATCAGTTCACAGGAAACATGGAGTAGAGAAAGTAAAGCTTGAATCAAACTATCTTATAAGTAAATAGATTTTAACAACTGTCTAACAATAAGTCAAATTAATTTTCCGTTATCATACATATTGAGCCAATTTCAAAAGTCTGTTGTTGTAGTTCCGGCGAAAACTAGACACGCAGTGAAGCGTAGCGCTATCCAGTATTTTCAGCTCTTTTCTGGGCACCGATTTCGCCGGTGTGACGCTTTTTAATAGTTTTGAAATTAGCTCATATTGATCTGGGTTTTTAATTGATCATATGGTTTTCGCGATGAGTTCTAAATGGATCGTAATGGCTCTTTCGATTTTCATCCCAGCCCTCCAGATCAGCAGATTTAAATTCGTTTGTAATTTCAACTCCTTCTTTTGCAGTTACCTAATAGCCTTCTTTTTATATATGAATGGTGAGCAACGTGAAATTTTTATCTCCTTCCTCGTCAATGGACTGGGATGGATCCATTTTTTCCAGTTCCTTCATTGACCCGGCACAGGCTTCAATCATCTGAATCGATTTTTCAATGTGCTGAATAAAGGTTCCAGGTTTCAGGATTTCTCCATAGCAACGGGTATAGGAATAGATGCACAGGTTTTGTTTTGCGAGCTCCCGGGCCATGGGAATGGTTGCCTGAAGGAATTGAAGAACGTGTTTCACGATATTGACAGTCCGGATTGGGAAAAAATCCCAAAGTACAACAGCAAAACAGAAAAACAGGGTAGGGCGATACGCCTTCAGGGTCACGGATTCATCATGTCTGCTGAAGCTCTGGGTCAGGATCTTTTCCAGGTAATCATACTGGATTTGACCGGAAGTATCCCTTCGCACCCAGTTTAACGCCACAAAAATATCCAGCGCCTTCTGCCGGTATTCCCCTTTGGGAGCGCTGATCGGTTTACGGGGGTCGGTAAAGAGCTCCTCATGGGTTTGCAGGATATCCTTTACAATCTTTGTGCATACCAGAAGATAGATGGACCGGTACCCTGTGGGTGAAACCATGATTCCCCGCTCAAACAGTTTTTCAGCCCGGGTAAATAGATCCGTAACCTCGGATTGCAATTGCCTGAAATCCGGAAAATGCGCATCAGAATCTTCATTATTACGCATGCGACGGACCATATTCAAGGCCCTGGATAGATTGATCACTGCATATTCGCAGTAAAAATCCTCATCCAGGGTGTTGCAGTTTTCAAGAATGAACTGGGCCTCCTCTTCCGCACGCTTGAATTGAACCCCGGCAATGGCATGAGAAGGGGCTTCAATGGCGAGATTTCGAAAGATCACCATTCGAAGGGCCCTGGCGTTGAGATTGGTCGGATCAATGCTGAGCACAATACGCAGGATCTCGTTTGCCTCCCAGAAACTTTGTCTGTAGTAGAGTGTTTTTGCGATCTCAATTCCGAGGAGCGTGTTGTGGGGAAAGGAGAAAAATCGGGTAACGGCGTTGGGTTCGATCTTTTCTTCAAGCTGCTCCGGAAACATGAAAAACTGGTTTAACAGATCCACGGAAGAGGGTTTGTTCTGCATGATTTCATCTTCCAGGAGATGGGGAATAAAATCCCAGTAAATGGAGCTCCAGAGTCCGGACACCCACCATATATTCAGGGTCTCACCGTTAAAGAGGGTTGCTTCCTTTGGATTCGGGCAAAATACCGTACGGATATCACTGATCAGGATGCACTGGTGGGTGTAATCCGTCATTCGGATCACCGGGTCTCCGGGAAGTTTGGCATTGAGGATGGGCAGAAGATAGTTATCCAGATTGGCAAAGTCACCGGTGGCAATACCAATGGATAAAAACCGATTTTTCGTGCAATAATCAGACAATGCCCAGCGGATGGCCATCTGATGGGCAACCGATATGGCATTGCGGATGCTCCGTTTATACGATGTGGGGTAGTTGGCTCTGCCTTCCTTGGGAAAATCAATATAAATTGTTGTGATATCGTGGGATTTTACTTTTCCCCAACTGCCGTAAGGAAAAAGATGGATCGATCCCTGGATATAATTTTTTACATTGTTTTTCAGCCATACAACGGCATCATGACCAATGACATCCCCCCGGCTGGACAGAGTCAGCCCGATCCTCACGCCTTCATTGTAACTCTGGGGTTGGTTGGTTTCGTGACAAAGCTTTAACAGGGTTTCATAATTCCAGGATGGATCAAGATCATGCCTCTCATACCCGAGCCAGAATGAAACCGCCCTCAGCGCATTTCGCTTGTGCGGAGTATCTGCGGGTTCTTTTTTCAATCGGGTCAACATCGTGTTGGTCAGCTT
>CAYTGW010000079.1:0-16271 GCA_964437395.1 uncultured Desulfocicer sp. | reverse complement strand
TCAGGCTCACAATCTTATCCCCTTTCTGACTGCTTTGGAAAACGTCATGATTGCGTTGGAGATAAACCACCTGACCAGGAGTGAAGCCAGGAATCGGGCGACGGAACTCCTCATATCCCTTAATCTCGGGCACCGACTGACCAGCTATCCCACAGCTCTTTCCGGTGGCGAAGCCCAGCGGGTGGCCATTGCAAGGGCCTTGGCCAACAAACCGAAGGTGATTCTGGCTGATGAGCCGACCGCAGCGCTGGACACCGAGAATGGCAAAAACGTGATGGACCTTTTGAAAAAACTAGCCGTTGAAAAACATTCGGCCATCCTCGTCGTCACCCATGACCATCGTATGGTGGAAGGGTTCGACAGGATTTTCCATGTCAGTGACGGCCGTATTTCAAATGGATAGCAGAAAATCCTCCAGCCGGACGTGGTCGATGCCGAGATCTTCGAAATAGTATTTCTCTCCGATTTCGAAAATCTTTTTTCCGGCAATATCACTGCGTTTAGTTTGGAATACCAGCAGGGCATTGGAGAGATAGGACAGATAGTCAATTACCAGGTTGTGGGAAATATTTATCTTCTGGGATTTCAGGTACTCGCTGATCTTTCTGGCAGTGACCAGGCTGCCCACATTGTCTGCCAGGAAACGTGTCAGCCGCTGTAAAAAAGATACATTGCGAATGTCGTAACGTGCAACGATATCCTTGAGCAGGATGGCATCGATGATATTTTTCAGAATAAAAGTTTGATTCACGCCAGGGGCACCAGAATAAAACAAGCACTTAGAAATTTTTCTAAGTGCTTGTTTTGTGTTTCGCTCAGGAAAGTCAATATGATGTCCTGATCTTCTTATACTTCGGCTTTCCGCTCATTCCTTTATGGAGTCTCGTCTCTATTGTGGGCTATTGCTCCGCTCCCACTGGCAGGGGATTGCCATCAAGTAAAGGTGACGCCGGTAACCGGCGTGACCATATGTAGGCCATGGTCAGTCCTGTCAGGTACATCCAGAGGCTGAAAACAGCCGACGGCAGAGCCACTGCCGGCATTTGCGAGAAAAAAGTCACGGCAATGGTCATGCCGAGTGTGGTGTTCTGAATCGCCATTTCGATCGCGATTGTTCGTGATTGTAATTTCGGGATGCGCAGGGTTCTCGGAATGATATATCCAAGAGCAAATGCCAGAAGATTATGAAGTATGACAGCGGCTCCAACAAGGGTCAGAGTATTCCACATATCCGCTCGATTTTTATATATTACAAAACAGATCACAAAAACCAGGAAAAGAATGGAAAAGATTTTGTACGGCTTTTCAATGGCCTTGGAAAAATTTTCAGAAAAATGTCGTATCGTCATTCCAAGACTGATGGGGATGGCAATAATGACGACAACCAGTTTCAGCATTTCGACGAAGGAGATGCTGATTTCGTTTCCCGGCACGTTCATTACGAAAGTGAACAGGGAAAGAATCAGGGGGGTGAACACGGGACAGATCAAGGTTGACAGGGTCGTAATGGTAACGGCAAGGGCGACATCCCCTTTTGCCAGATAGTTGATCAAGTTGGAAGTTGCTCCACTGGGACAGGAGCCTACAAGCATGACGCCAAGAGCCAGTTCATAGGGAAGATTCAACAGGAGCACGACACAGAATGCCGCTATCGGCATGATCACAAAATGGCCGAAGCTTCCCAGAATCACCTGAAAAGGAGTTTCCAGAATGCGTCTGAAATCCTTGGCGGTCAGACCCAGCCCCATTCCAAGCATGATGGCGGCTAACATAATGGGCAACAACACCTTTTCTACAGCTCCAAACTGCAACATGGCTTATCTCCTCCTGTTCTCATGAAATGGTTAATAAATCAGAATCGAAAAAATTCCGAATTTATAAAAACAAACCAGCCGGTATGTTTTGAGATGTCAAAAATATTAGCCAATGTCAAGATCTATTTTGGTGGCATGATCCGGATTTCTGTTGCAGGGTACTTGTCTCTTATTTTACGGATTGACTGGTGGATATACTTCAATTTCATCAAATGACAACCTGCTATAACCTGAAGCTCCAACTTTAATATAACACGCTGATATGGGATTTTTGAATTCTATTTGAATCCGTTGTTTCTGATTCTGAATGGAGAACACTTTTTGCCATTTAATACTATCATTTGACACATACACTATCAAAGGTCTTCTGTTATACTTTTCATTATAAGATTCATATTGATGACCACCATATAAAATTATTTTTTGAATCAGTTGTGTTTCATATAAATCCACCTGCCAATAAGGATTCGGTTGTAAATCAGTTGCAAAACCATGCCCGGGTTGTACATTCCCATCAATGCCTCGTCCACTGTTAAACAAGTAAGGGTATGTTTGCAGCATTTTAGACTTATCAGAACGGATTGGCGTCATATTTGTTTTTTTACTGTACGCAATATTTAGAGGGGGAGAAGGCGGTCTTGACATAAAAGTATATTTTGTTTTTAGATTTTTACCAGAGTAAAGACTATTGTACCATAAAAAAAATACACTACCTGCAGTGACTACGAATAATCCGGATATAAAAAGCCGAAAAAACAACTTATTTGGATAACGGAAAATGATAAAACCTGTTAATACAAAGAAAAAGCAGCTCAACAGCTTTCCCCAAAATTCCGCATTACTCCAATAGTAAAACTCAATTTGATTGTTCCCGGCTTCAATCTGAACTGCATGAGAACCACCATTTGCACGATAGATTTTAACAGAGTGATTATTTACTTTGGCCCTCCAGTTGCTTGAATACGGATATGCAAAACCGAAAAAACCAGGGCATGCAGAATCAACTTCGAAAATAAGCTTATTGTATGAGCTATATTTTAACTTTACGATATCAAATAATGATTCTTTATCGCTTTCACACTCTTTTAAAATTTTCATGTCAGGAGAAAAACCTTCAATTACAACCTGATTACTTGTACGTCCTTTCACCATTAGTGAAAACGCTTGTTCATTATCCTTGGCAGAAATATGCTTACGATATATTTTTCCTAAAAAAGGCTCTAAATATGATCTTTCAGATTGTTTAACTACAGATGCATTCGACAATCCAGCTCCTGACTGCCATAAATAGTCAAGACTTTTTTTCTTGCTATCATTCATTTGATTAAGGCTAAGTAGCTTTATTTTTGGACTCGTCCAGTTTCCGTATTGCATCGTGAATATGATTTGAATGCCGACTAAACAAACAAATACAATCCGAATACCTGTTTTATTCCAAAATTGACCATAAATTGAAAAAATTAGCAAAGACAGCATGCCATATAGTAAAATCAAAATTTCTACTGTTTGTGGGATTTCACGAATATTTAACGCACTATATTGTGTCATTTGGCCTGTTATTGATGTGGGCAAGCATGCATATACACCGAAAACCAAAAGAGATATGATTGAGACAGGCATTTGAGGTTTCATGAAAAATTTTCGGTGATAAAAAGTAAAAGAAGACTTTTCGGCGCTTACCATCCATGTCAGCATTAACAGAAAAAAAACAGGCATTATCATGGATATCCTTCCAGCAATACGAAAAGAAGAAGCAAATGGTAGATATTTCCATGTTAAAAAATGCACGAGGGTACGCCCCCCCTGCATATGTAAGAAACAAATGATTATAATGCCCCATATAAACCAGATAACCGGCTTTATTTTAACTCCGAAACATCTCAAAATGGGCAAAAAGATAACACAAGATAGTAAAGCTGATCCCCCAAAAGCCCCATGAACATCTGACCGAAGGGGGAAGACAAAATTATTAACTGTTCCGACAAGTGTATCTCGAAAGTTATCGGCCCATAAATAATTCTGCCCAACTCGCTCAGTATTTGAGAGCATAAAATCAAAATAAAAAGGTACAATATATAGTGAGGACAAACCTATCCCCAAACAGCTGTACAAACCAACTCGTATCCAAAATCTATTCACTTCACTATGATTTAAATCCTTCGATAACATTACTGCATTAAAGTAGGGTACTACCAATGTAAAAAGGCCGGCACATAATAATCCATAATACATCATTTGAGGATGCCCACTGCAAATAAGCCAGTACACCGCGCCGATTATCGACAAAGGGCCAACATATTTCGTAGGATGTAAATTGTATAATCCAATGACTGAACAAAGAAATAATTGCCCTGTCCAGCTTTCCAGAGATGCTCCATATCGAAACAGATCCAGCATTCGTAAATTATAAACAGTGATAAGAGAAAGGACAAAAGCGATTGTTTTTCCAACTCTTAATTTACAAAGATATAGGTACAATAATAAATGAGCACAACCTAGTGTCAGCAATCTGATTAAAGTATTACAATCTTCGACTTGACCGTTCCAATAATTCGGTAAAAACTGTGCTATATGACTAATAGGATGATATATCTGGGCTAAAGTTAATGCCGCTGCAGTTTGTCCTCCTGCGAATCCTGGCGCATAAAGCGGAAATGAACCTGTTTTAAGGGAAAACAGGAGCTCATACTGTTGAAAGATTGGAAAAAGGACATAGTCCCTCCCCATGGTTTTATCCGAGATATAGGGAACCATCCAGAAAAAAAGAAGAAAAGGAATAATAAAAAATAAGGATGAAAAAAAAAGACGTTGAAAAAGAATTGAATTCATTTTCATAAAATCAATCATTGATATCTTTTTCTTCGATAATGTAGGCAGGTTGGCATCGTTGAACATCCATGATTTGCATATTCATTCGAAGCAGTAATGACAGTTGTATCAATATCATACTGCTTACGATTCCAAGAAAAACCATGAGATCTGCCTGCCCAGGGATCAGACTTTCAGTAAACAATCTCAAATACAGATAGTGAGCCGCTTGACCAAAACTCATCAGAATGCCAACCAGGCCAATGAAGATTCCTATCTTGACCGGAAAATTACTAAACCTTAAAAATGCATATAAAGCCATTCTATATGATTTTCCAAGAGTATATGAAGGGATACCTGCGTTACGTTCGTCCAACTCATAATCGATTATGGAAACACTTAGTTTAAGATTTGCAATCATTCCTCTTAAAAAGGGCTCATGTTCTTTGATGCTGCATATTATATCAATAGCCTTACGAGAATAAAGTCGAAAATCAGAGATACCGGGTTGCATATCAAGTCTTGTTAATAATCCGAATATTCGATAAAAATTGGAAGAAAACAAATTTTTAAAAGTACCCTTTTGACTTCCTCTTCGGCGGGCGGCTACGATTTGCACATGCTCTTCTTTTTGTTTACCTACTAATTCCTGAATTACCTCTGGAGGGTGTTGGAGATCTGCATCAATTGTAATTGCAAAATCATGTTGACAAAAATGAAGCCCTGCAAAAATTGCTTTTTGATGTCCATAATTGTTTAAAAAACTTAAAAATTTAACTCGTGTATCTTTTGCTCGAATTTTTTTTATCTGATTTAGGGTATTATCTGTTGAGCCATCGTTAATGAAGAGAATTTCAAATTCACCGACATGCTTCATTGTGCTTTGAATTCGATGGTAAATTTTTTCAATATTTCCCTCTTCATTGAAGCAGGGTACAATAATTGTGTATTTTATATTTTTCATTATACTTCTCAAAAACAGGGTGTATAATTGTATAATCCTTGCCGACAAACGAATATCAAGGGTTTACAGAAGGTTCAAAATCCGAATGCTTATCCGACTTCATTCCAAGGATGCCAAAATTAATCATCAAAGGATATAGATACTTACCATAAGAATCAATATAATTAAGAAATGTCCTTAAAAACTTTATTTGAAAAGGTAGTAAATGAACACCTCCAAACTGTATATCTACCATATTCATTTCTATGTAAATTTTTCTTGCCTGTTGAGGATAAATCCAATTCTCGATTCCGGAAAACCTACGGATTCCTAATTGTTGACTCAATATCAACAGCGGATACCATAAACGATTTGGTGTGGTTATACAAACATATCCTCCAGAGCGACAAACTCGACACATCTCTTTAATGGCGCTTTCAGGATTAAGCGTATGTTCAACGCACTCAGAACTTATAACCATATCAAATGAATGATCTTTAAAAGGTAAGCAGCATGCATCCCCAACCGGTCCGGAACAGTAATATAATTCAGATACTTTTTTTACAAGATCTTGCCCAATGTCAAGGACGATAAGATTCCCGCCAGCCTTTCTAATTTCTTCAGAAAATCGGCCAGTCCCGCAACCAACCTCTAATATTTTTTTTCCATTTAGATTTTTTTTAATAAGTTGATTAAAAATTAATGACTTTCGCTGATTAACATCATAGTCGCTCATGTAGCCGTTAAAATTTTCCCCAAGTTCGTTAAAATACAACTGACGATTTTTATTCTTCATTATTACAATGTAACTTTCTTAGGAGATATCCCATATCATGAAAAATTCGTTCCGCTCATTCCTCAACCTTGATATAATTCGGAGAGAAGGCTGAGTGTATTATTTTTTATAATATGGAAAGAACAATTGTGTGTCAATAAATCTTAAAAAAGTTTTAAAAACGCTTGATCTATTCTGTAAAATAAGTTAACCAACTATTTATTAAAACCAAATGGTTGGTTAAAAGATTTATGGATTCAATTATATCCGGGGTATGGAATGTCAAATACAGATTGTAAAGAAAAACAGGGTGAGACAATCGATCGGATTCTGGCCGCAGCGCTTGATGTATTTTCCGAGTCAGGCCTTGAAGGTGCCCGGATTGATGAGATCGCCAAAAGGGCAGGCATCAACAAGGCCATGCTCTATTATCATATCGGTGGGAAAGAGGCATTGTACTCGGAAGTTATTCATCAGATTGTTCACCATGCAGCCGAATCTATCGCGAAAAATATAATGGAGACAGCAACCCCGGAAGAAAAACTGGTTACCTATATCCGGAATATCGCGGGCATTGTAGCGGAAAATCCAAAAATTCCAAAATTGATTTTAAGAGAACTGATTTCCGGTGGGAAAAACTATACCGAGTCTGCGATTCAGGATATCATCCGGATATTGAAGATCGTATCCGGCATATTACAGGAAGGCAGTGAGAAAGGTGTTTTTATCGAAACCATTCCGGTCATCATCCATATGATGACTCTTGGTGTATTTGGTTTTCTTTCAATCTCCGGTCCGCTTCGGGCAAGGTTTACATTTCCAAAAGGGATAAAAGTGCCGGATGCGAAAGTTGCAGTCGAAGAGTTTGAAAAGCTTGTCTTGCGGTCAATCCAACAGAAGAGAAAAGAATAGGAATCATTGAACTCATAACAGATGAAGGAAATTATGGCTTTTAAAAAGAGAGTACACCAATACAATGTTTTTTTATTTTTTTTATCGCTGTTTTTGATTTACACCATACCTGTTTTTAGTCAGGGATTTTCTCAGGCATATGCCCAGGAAAGTACATCGATCATAACCATTGAGGAAAGCATTGCGATTGCGCTCAAACAAAGTGCGACCGTTGATTCGGCAAAACAGGAAGTCAGGGCCGCCACTGCTGCAAAAAAGGAAGCCTATACCGGGTTTCTTCCAAAGTTCAGTACTTCCTATGGATATACCCGGTTGAATGATGAGCCATCCTTTACTTTTTCGGGAGTGCCGCCTTTGATTCCTCCCAGCACCATGGCTACGGGTACGGAAGACAATTATACTTGGGCTTTTGAGGTCAGACAGCCGGTATTTGCCGGCGGCGCGATTCTTGAAAATTACCGTGCGAGCGAGATTTCAGAGGAAGCAACAAAGATTGAGGAACGCGTCCGGGTTCTGGATGTTGTCAAGGAGGTCAAGGTTGCCTATCTGAATGTCATTAAAGCAAGGCGTACACTTGATGTTGCAAGGCAATCCTTGAAACAGCTTGAAGCGCACCGGTCAACCGCTCAAGGTTTTTTTGATGTCCACATGATTCCGCAGAACGATCTGCTCAGAGCCGAGGTTGAATTGATCAACGGACAGAAAAATCTGCTGAAGGCGGAAAACGCGGTTGAAATTGCCAAGGCGAATTTCAACACATGGCTGCGCCGGGATATTAATGCAGATTTTGAAATTGAAGACCAGCTTCAAAAATTTACTTTTGATAAGCAGATCGAAGAGTGTCTAAAAATTGCACTTCTGAACCGTCCTGAGATTAAAGTGTATGAGATGAGAAAGAAATATATGCAGAAAATGAAGCTTGTGGCTGAAAGTGAATATTATCCGACAGTCAACCTTATCGGCCATTTCGAGCGATTTGGGGATGGCCCGGATGTTTCGGGAAGTCCATACAAAGATGATCAGAGCTGGTATGTGGGGGGCGCAGTAAACTGGAATTTTTTTGAATGGGGAAAAACAAAATACAGGGTCGAGGCGAGCAATGCCAAGGTTTCGCAGATAGATGATTCCATCAAGCTGATCCATGATCAGGTCATACTCGAGGTGAAGGTTGCCTGGCATGAGCTGAAGGAGGCGGAAAAACAGATTGAGGCGGATGAAACCGCTGTAAAACAGGCGGAGGAAAATTACAGGATCAGCAGTGAGCGATATCAGGAGCGGCTTTCGACCTCAACTGATGTTCTGGATGCCCAGTCCCTGCTGACAAGAGCCCAATCCGGATATGTCAACTCGCTCTGTGACAGCCATATCAGCTACGCCAGACTTGAAAGAGCTCTTGGCACAGAACAGGAGTAGGGGAGGGGGAGTTTTGAAAAAACGTATTGTATTGATTATTTTTTTCATGCTGTTGGCAGGTGTCGGGACAATGGTTTATTACGGACAGCTAAAGAATCAGGACAAGGCGCTTTACTACTCAGGGAGTATTGAAGCGACAAAGGCCGACCTTGCCTTTCAGATCGGCGGCAAGGTGGCAAATGTCATGGTCCGTGAGGGGGAATCGGTTGAGAAAGATCAATTGTTGGCCGAACTGGACGCTTCGGAATTGGAATCTCGTATGATCCAGGCCAAAGCCAATCTCGATTTGTCGCAAAGGAACAAAGAGCAGGTTGAAATCGTTTTCGAAATGTATAAAACATCCCTTCCGGCCGAAGTGGAAAGGGCCAGAGCTGGTTTAAGCATCGCCCGGAATGTCATGGCCGATGCCAAAAAAAATTATGACCGATATGCCGAACTTTACAAGAAGAGTGTTGCTACGGAAAAAGAATGGGATACGGTTCGCCTTACCCATGAAAATGCCGCATCCGGATTTAAAGAAGCTGAGGCTGCATTGACGCAGGCTGTAAGCAATCTGGATAAAATTGATGCTGCTTTAAAAGATATCAATTCCGCACAGTCGAAAATCGATGCAGCCATGTCCGCCCTTGAACAGACAGCGATTCAACTTCGGTATGCAAATTTAAAAGCCCCCATGAAAGGGGTTATTGTGAGCCGGAATGTAGAGCCTGGTGAAGTTGTAACTCCCGGCCGTGAAGTATTGAGCCTTGCGGATTTATCCCGTGTCGATCTGAAAATTTTTGTGGCGGAGACGGAAATCGGTAAGGTCATTCCAGGACAGGAGGTTGATGTAAAAGTAGATACATTCCCCGATAAAATTTTCAAGGGTAAGGTCGCATTTATCTCTCCTGAATCTGAATTTACGCCCAAAACCATCGAGACGCATAAGGAAAGGGTGAAACTGGTTTACCTGGTCAAGGTTTCAATACAAAACAATGATTATTACCTGAAGTCTGGAATGCCTGCAGATGCCTATTTTAAATAACGACATTGCCGTGCTTGTTGAAAATGTTTCCATGCATTTCGGCAAAATCCAGGCAGTCAGCGAAATTTCCATTTCAATAAAAAGAGGTGAAATGTTCGGTCTGGTGGGGTCGGACGGCGCAGGCAAGACCACCCTGCTCAGGGCCATCGCAACCATGATTCCCCCAAGTACAGGACGGATTTTTATAAACGGACTTGACGTTCAGCATGATAAAAAGCGGATTAAGCATATGATCGGCTATATGCCTCAACGTTTCGGGCTTTATCAGGATCTTACGGTGGAGGAGAATATCCAGTTTTTTATGGATGTGTTCGGCATCCATGGTAAGGAGCGTAAAAAACGACAGGATCGCTATCTGGGCTTTTCAAACCTTCTGCCTTTCAAGGACAGGTTGGCGAGTAACCTTTCCGGCGGGATGAAACAAAAGCTCGGCCTTGCATGTGTGCTGGCGCATGAGCCGGAAATTCTGATCCTGGATGAGCCGACAAACGGTGTGGACCCTGTATCCAGACAGGAATTCTGGGAGATACTGGCGGATATGAAAAAACATGGTATGACGATTCTGGTTGCTACCGCTTATCTGGATGAAGGTGAAAAATGTGATACCCTGGGATTGATGCACCAGTCGAAACTTATTGATTATTCTACACCTGAAAAAATCTCCGCATCGTTTGCCAACCTTGAAGAAGCCATGATCAGTCGAATCAGGGAAGTTGACCAGGAGCCGACGTAAGTGAAACATCAACCTGCTGAAGCGATTTTTGTCGAAAACCTTGAAAAACGCTTTGGCGCTTTTCAAGCTGTCAGCAAAATCTCTTTTTCCGTGGCCAAGGGCGAGATCTTCGGCTTTCTGGGGCCGAACGGTTCCGGAAAGTCTACCACGATCCGCATGCTCTGCGGAATTTTACAACCTTCCGGCGGTACAGGGTATGTTGCCGGATACGACATCAACAAAGATCCGGAAGCGGTAAAGCAGTCCATTGGCTATATGTCCCAGAAATTTTCGCTTTATGAAGACCTGACACCCTTTGAAAATATCCGGTTTTACTTAGGGGTTTATGATGTGCCGCGTGATCAATGGAAAGAACGCATGGATTATATTCTTAAGATGACGAGGCTGTCTGAGTTTAAGAAAAGACTTGTCAAAGATCTTCCGCAGGGTTTGCGTCAGCGTCTGGCTTTGGGATGTGCCTTGCTGCATGGGCCCAGGATTGTTTTTCTGGATGAACCCACGGCAGGAGTTGATCCGATCACGAGGAGGCATTTCTGGGGGCTTATCAGCGAACTTGCAAAAGAGGGTGTAACGGTTTTTGTGACGACACATTACATGGATGAGGCGCGTTTTTGCGAACGGATTGTGATGATCAACCAGGGGAAAATTGTGGCTACCGGCAGTCCGGACGCAATTATCAAAGATATCCTGCCGGGCCGGGAGACAGCCTCGCTGCATGATGCTTTTGTGGCCTTAATGAGAAGGGGGGCTTGATTGAGGCTCAGGAACATCGAAGCGGTCATGCGCAAGGAATTTCTGCATGTGATACGGGATTTTCGAAGCCTTTATCTGGCCTTTGCCATTCCTTTGCTATTGATCCTGCTTTTTGGCTATGCTCTGAGTCTGGATGTGGACGACATCGAAATGGTGGTACTTGATCAGGACAAGACAAGAGAAAGCCGGGATCTGATCGCGGAACTGGATGCATCATCCTATTTTTCCATAAAAGCTCACCTTGCAAACACCATTGAAATGACGGATATTCTTGATCACGGTTCTGCTTCGCTGGCTGTGGTCATCCCCCCCGGCTTTGCAAGCACGATCAAGGCGGACCGTAAGGCGCTGATCCAGATTATAATCGATGGCAGCGATCCGAATTTTGCAAGCATTGTAAAAGGGTATATTACCGGTTTCATCGATCGTGAAAATCAGCAGTTTCTGCTCGAGTTTCTAAACCGTGAGGGGCGAAGGAAGATCAATGCCCCGGTTGACGGTCGCATCAGAGTCTGGTTCAATGAAGAGCTTATCAGCCGTAATTTTATCGTTCCGGGCATCACTGCGATCATCATCATGATCGTGGGAGCCATGCTGACCTCACTCATTATTGCCCGTGAATATGAAAACGGTACCATGGAGACCATCAAATCTCTTCCTTTAAGTGGTGCCGAATTTTTAATCGGCAAGGCAATTCCCTATTTTTTTATCACCCTGACCGATGTTTTGATCGCGGTTTTAATGGGCCAGGTATTGTTTAGCGTGGTGATGAAGGCGAGCTTCTGGCTGATGCTTCTGGCATCTTCCTTATATATTCTGGTTGCGGTTTTTTTGGGTCTTTTTATCTCAAACGCTGTTAAATCACAACTTGTCGCAAATCAGACAGCAATCCTGATCACCTATCTGCCTTCTTTGATGCTGTCCAATTTTGTTTTTCCCATCATCAATATGCCGGACGCGCTTCAATATGTCACAAATATCGTGCCGGCCAAATACTATATCAACATTTTAAGCGGGATCTATTTGCGGAATCTTACTCTTACTCATTTCTGGCAGGATTTTCTGGTGCTTTTCATTATGCTTGCCGTACTTTTTGGTTTGAATATAAGGCTGCTCAAAAAGGAGGGTCTGTAGCAAATGAATTTTCTCAGGATCAGAGAGCTTGCGCGTAAGGAGTTTCTCCAGCTTTTCAGGGACAAGAAGAACCGGCCCGTGCTTTTTGTCATGCCGATAATACAACTGCTCTTATTCGGGTATGTCGTTAATTACGATATCAAACTCATCCGGGTGGCATTGTTTGATCAGGATCATACCAGTCAAAGCCGGAATTTTGCCGAAGCGTTAACAGGCAACCGGATATTTCAGATCCATCATCATGTTTCAGACGAAAAAGAGCTTACAGAACTGCTTCTGATGAGGAAAGCGGATCTTGCCATCAATATCCCGCCCGGTTTTTCAGCCACGATCCGGAAAGGGGAGAGCGCGGCAATTCAGATTCTGGTCGATGGAAGCATGAGCAACATGGCTTCCATCAGAATCATGTATCTGATGCAGATCCTGAATCGATATAATCAAAATCTCATCAAGGAGATTTATTCGGTCAGAATGGATTATGCCGGAATCGATGCCCGGCTGAGGGCCTGGTATAACCCGAACCTGGACAGTCAGAATTTTTTTGTACCGGGGATCGTCGCTTTTTTGATCATGCTGATCTCACTCATCCTGACCTCGATGGCCATCATCAAGGAAAAGGAGGCGGGAACCATGGAGCAGCTCATTGTGACTCCGATCAAAGGCCGGGAACTGATCCTTGGTAAAACCATTCCCTATATCATCATTGCGATTGGTCAGATGGCAGTGGTTACGACCTTTGCCAAGTTCTGGTTTGATGTGCCCTTCAGGGGAAGCATCTTCCTGCTTTTTGTCGCTTCCTGCATCTTTCTTTTGAGCACGCTCGGCACCGGATTGTTTATTTCAACGATCGCCGCAACCCAGCAGCAGGCCATGATGACTACCTTTTTTTTCATGTTGCCTTTTTTCATGCTTTCCGGTTTTGTATTTCCCATCCGCAACATGCCGGTTTTCGTGCAGTGGATCACTTATCTGAATCCCATGCGTTATTTTCTGGTCATCATCCGGGGGATTTTTTTAAAAGGTGTGGGGATCGACGTTCTCTGGCCTCAATATCTGGCCATGGTTGGAATCGGGGTTGTTGTTTTTACTCTTGCTACCTTGCGCTTGAAAAAACGGCTGGATTAGTGGATCTATCCTAAATCATGATATGGTTCAGACAGATTTTGAGCGGGTTTTGCCGTGACCTGACCATTGACACATCCGACCCAAAAATGGTACGTAACTATCGTTTTTATTATCATTTTATGATAATTCTATTAGTATGCTTTTTAAAAAAAAAGGAGCCGATATTCCCATGATTTTCTTTACCATCAGACAATTTCTGAAAATTCGGCGGTCTTTGCTCACAGGTTTAGTTCTTTGGGGGATGTTCTGCTTCCAAGGGTTTCCAACCGTCTACCTCCCCCTTTGCCATGCAACAGGTGCGGAAATCTCCAAAGCGGAGGATAACAGCACGGAAGCCGTTGGAATCGACCCGGATTCCTCGCCGGTTGAAACAAAGCATAACGAATCCGAAATCACCCCGGAAGAAGAAGCTGCTGCTGATTCGGAAGATCCGGCAGAAGAAACCCGGGAAGATGGCGCACTTGAATTCACCTATAACGGCTTTATTGAATGGGAGTCCATCTTCAGCACGGACACGGATCAGGATTTTTCGGATGCAAACAAGAAAAATGAACTGAGAAACCGGCTGGAGATCAACTACGGAACGGAAAGCCGGTATCTCTTCTCTGTCACCAATCTTTATCTCACCCCCACATTTTTCAACAATAACATCGGCGAAACCTATCGGTACGCTGATGAAACCCGGATGGAGCGTAATCTGCGCATGTCCGGAAGTCATTATGAAATCGATTTCAGGGAACTATTTCTGAACCTCGGCTCTGAAAAAACCCGTTTCCGTCTGGGCAACCAGATTTATGCCTGGGGCACGGCCGACGTCTTCAATCCCACTTCCTACTTCAATGCCCTGGACTACCGGGAATTTATTTTCAGGGATGATGACGAAGATAAGTCCAGTGTACCCTCCCTTTCCGCCATGCTGTTCATGGATAATTACACCCTGGAGACGGTTTTCATGCCGGTACACGTTCCCATGCTCCTGGCACCCAGTGGGAATTTCTGGTATCTCAACATACAGGAAAATTTATATACGGCAGAATTTCTGAGAACCGACGGCATGCCCGTGGAAATGGAGAACGTGGGAATAGGCACCCGTCTCTCCTCCAGCTATCGCGGCGCGGATTTTTCCTTAAGTGCTTTCCACGGCCCGGATCGTGACGCGATTTTCACGCCGGTCGGTGTTTCCCTGACGCCTAACCAAACGCTGTCGCTTCAACTGGATCCACAATATTTTGTCGTCAACATGCTGGGTGCTGATTTTTCCGCTACGATCAACGATTTTGTCATTCAGTTCGAATTGGCCTATTCTCCGGATAAGCACAATCTGGTTGAGCAGAATATGAACCAGCTTCAGCAGATCACATTTCCATTCGAGTCCCGCAAATCCCAATATTTTGCCTATGCAGTCGGCTTTAATTATTTCATTCCCCTGACCAGACTCATCGAATCCCATGAAGGCGAAACCGTCTTCACCTTTGAATGGTATCAATCCAAATTTTTTGAAGAGGATGTGTATCAGGCTTATCTGACCGATATCATCAGTTGCAAGCTGGAAGATACCTATTACCAGGGACATATCCCCGTGTCCATTAAGACCCTCTTCGACACGCGCAGCAACAGCTCGGTTTTCTGGCCCAAGGTCGGATATGATTTTCAAAACGGCTGGCTGATTGAACTCTCTTACGCTGCCATTGACGGCAAAACAGACAATCAGGGGCTGCTGGAGCCCATGTTCTATTATTTCAGGGATAACGACATCCTGATGGGAAGTATTCGTTATGACTATTAGATATGGCAAAAAACTGCTGCTGATCATGATCGCAGCAGGCATAGCCGGCTGCGGAGAATCAGCTGCGCCGCCATCCCTTTCTCTGTCCGGAACCGTCAGCGGACAAGCCATCGTAGATCATCCGGACAAGCCCATCCTGGTTGCGGTGATCCGGGGAGGGGACCTGAATCGGATACAGACAGATCCCATGGGCGCCATTATCGCATACATCCCTGTCGATCATGATCAGCTCACCTTCCGCATCGACCTTACCGATAAAGGTCTGACAGCCGGGGATACAGTGATGCTGGCGGCTTTTGTGGATATGAACTACCGTCAGGGCCTGCCATATCCTGATCCCGGAGATTTTATCGGCATCTATGTCAATGCAGCTACTCTTTCCGTCGGTCTGCAACTGCAGGAAGGGGAAACCGGCGATATTGATATCCATATTGACCGGGAAATTTATAATTTTCAAGCCCGGGTCGCGGGAACGGTACGGGGAGATGATACTGGAAATTTGATTCTCATCGCCTATGCCGGGGAGTTTGTGTCTTCGGATTTTTCAACCTTGAATCCGTCCGCCATTGTCGGCTATCGGCAAATGGACAAGAGTGAATCGAGCCTGGAGTATGAACTGCCCATCCTTCCCTATGGATATGATGCACCCATTGAAAACGTCTTTATTCTGGCCTGGCTGGATGTTGACCGCAATGGTCTGATGAATACCGGTGACAAAATCGGCTATCATGGCAGCAGCAGCGGTCTGCCGGCTCCTCTGACCGTCCTCGCGGGTGTCAATGCCTCTGTCGATATTGATTTTTATGTGGATATCACCACGACTGACCTCATGGATCAACCTGCGGACTACGAACCCATTTTCCTGAAAGGGACGGTTTCCCTATCTCCCGCTGTTCCCGATGTCCAAGCGCCGGTTTTTCTGCTTGTGGCCTCGGGTGCGGATCTGGGGCAACTTTTTACAGATCCCCTGTCCGCGGTTGCTTATTTCGAGAAAATGCCGCCAGCTGAATTCTCATTTTCTCTTGATCTGTCTTCCACATCCCTCCTGCCG
>CAYTGW010000078.1:0-16275 GCA_964437395.1 uncultured Desulfocicer sp. | reverse complement strand
GAGGTGAAATATGAAAATCAGAAAATCTGTTTTTTCCGGGAGCTGGTATCCTTCCAAAGCTTCAGAGTGTGAGGATATGATTCAGCAATTTCTTATGGATGCAAAGAACAGCCAGAAACCGATGGAAAGAAAATACTATGGCGGGATTGTTCCCCACGCCGGGTGGTATTATTCCGGTAAAATCGCCTGCAATGTGTTTCAGTGCTTGAAGACCGGATCGGATTGCGATGTCATGATTGTTTTTGGCATGCATCTTCACAGGGGGGATTCTGGATATATCATGCCGGCTGGAGCATGGGAAACCCCCTTAGGGAACATCCCGGTGGATGAGAACCTGGCTCAGGAACTGGTCAGCCGTTTTTCTTTTACAATCGAAACACCGGATGATTTTCAAAGAGATAATACCATCGAGTTGCAGCTTCCGTTTGTAAAATATTTTTTCCCGGATACAAAGATTGTGGCCATCGGTATTCCACCATCACAGATGGCAGTGGAGGTAGGTGAATTCATTGCAGAGATGTCAGGGCGTCTCGGGGTTTCTGTTAAGGTAATCGGTTCCACAGATTTAACCCATTATGGGCCCAATTATGGTTTTTCTCCAAAAGGGATTGGCAGCAAGGCGCTTGATTGGGTGACCCGGGAAAATGATCGGGGTGTGATAGATCAGATGCTGGCCATGAACCCCACAGGTGTGATTCAGGAAGCCCGAAAAAGTGGGAATGCATGCTGTGCAGGTGCAGCAGCTGCTGCCATTGCCGCAGGAAAAAAAATGGGGGCCATCCATGCTTCAGAAATCGGGTATGCCACCAGTTATGATAAAAGTCCGGGCGACAGTTTTGTGGGGTACACAGGCATTGTTTTCTAGGAAAGGAATTTTTTGAGGATCAGGGAGGCATTGGTGCCACCAAACCCGAACGAGTTGGTCATGGCACAGGTGACATTTTTTTTTCTCGCAACATTCGGGACATAGTCAAGATCACACCCTTCTGCCGGATTGTCAAGGTTGATGGTTGGTGGAATGATCCCGTGTTTTATGGTCAGGGCTGTGAAGACGGTTTCAACTCCGCCCGCGCCTCCAATCAGGTGACCGGTCATGGATTTGGTTGAAGAAACCGGAATCAACGCAGCATTGTTTTTAAAAACTGTTTTAATAGCTAATGTTTCACACACATCGTTCATGGGTGTGCCGGTACCATGCGCATTGATATACCCGATGCTTTCCGGTTGAAGATTACCATCATCAAGAGCAGCCTGCATACATCTGGCAGCACCGTCACCATTGGGAACAGGAGCGGTGATATGATAGGCATCCCCGCTCATGCCGAATCCGCCGATTTCCGCATATATTGGCGCTCCTCTTTCCAGCGCATGATCCAGTGATTCCAGAATGACGATACCACACCCCTCACCCAGAACAAATCCGTCCCGATCCCGGTCAAACGGCCTGGAAGCTTTTTGCGGTTCATCGTTTCTCAGGGAAAGGGCTTTCAAGGCATTAAAACCGGCAATGCTTGTGGGGGTGATAACGGATTCAACGCCACCGGCGATCATGGCATCCGCATACCCTTTTTGAATGAAGTTGTATGCCTCACCAATTGCGTGTGTGCCGGCAGCGCATGCAGTTGCGACGGATGCGTTCGGACCTTTTGCGCCCACGTGGATGGAAACCTGTCCGGCAGCCATATTGGTGATCATCATGGGTATAAAAAAAGGACTTACTCTTCTGGGGCCCTTTTTCTGGATCAGCTCAATGTTTCTTTCCAGGCTGGCAAGTCCGCCCATGGCGCATCCAATGAGTACACCGATTCTCTCTGCATTGGATGAATCGATTTTCAGGGCAGCATCCTCCATAGCCATCCGGGTTGCGGCAACGGAATAGGAGATATGGGGTTCTGTCCGGTTTGCCTCTTTTTTGGGAAGAAAATCAGCCGGGTCAAAGTTTTTCACTTCACCGGCAATCCGGGTGATAAAATCAGAAGAATCAAATTTAGTGATCGGTCCGATTCCTGATTTTCCGCTGCATATTGCACTCCAGGATTCATCCGTCCCGATACCAAGGGGGGTGACCAACCCAACCCCTGTAATAACGACCCTTCTATTCAAACAGCCTCCCCTTCCGGATCAGATGATTTAATCAACAATCAGAATGGCTCACAACCGTGCATCCATTCATATATATTATGGTAAGATTATGAATTGGCTTTAATATAGTCAATCGCATTCTGAACGGTGATGAGTTTTGCCGCTTCTTCGTCCGATATTTCAATGTCAAACTCTTCTTCCATTGTCATCACCAGTTCCACCAGATCCAGTGAATCTGCGCCGAGGTCATCCACCAGGGAGGCCTTGGGTACGACTTCTTTGATATCAACATCAAGTTTCTCAGAAATAATTTTAAAGATTTTATCTTCAACTGACATAATGTGCGTCTCCTTATTATATGATCATTTTACCGCTGACAGAAATTGAGCGTTCCTGTTCTTTTATCGGTAATGATAAGATTGTCAAGGGAAATACCGGCATGTTTATTTCACAATACGCCATATCTATAGCATTACCAATAAGTTATAAAAAATTTTACAAAATAACGGTATATGGATCTTCTGCCGGCACAAATTGTTGTTTCAGGATAGAATAAAAAATAAACGGTTATTCATCATCCACTTCAATTGCTTTGCGACCTTTGTAATCACCACAGGCTGAACAGGCATGATGTGGCAATTTTGCCTCCCCGCATTGAGAACAGGTTGATATACCTGGTGCTTCTGTTTTTTGATGGGTTCTTCGTTTGTCCCGTTTCGATTTCGAGGTTTTATGTTTTGGTACAGCCATGACCAATCTCCTAAATAGTTAATAAAAAGATAATTCAAAAAAATTATCCTGGAATTAGAAACCCTTTCTATTAATTTATATGCCCTGGATTGTCAAGAAATATTCAATCAGGAGATCTGCAACTATTGTTATCTATGAATGTATATGATAGATGGAACCGGTTATTTATTGTTTACGCCGATTGTTTTATTATAATAGCGAAATCAGAGGGAAATTATCATGGAAACCATCATTACCCGCTTTCCGCCGAGTCCGACAGGCTATCTTCATGTCGGAGGGGCTCGGACCGCGTTGTTTAACTGGCTTTATGCCCGGAATCAAAAAGGAAAATTCATTTTACGGATTGAAGATACGGATACGGTTCGATCCACACAGGAATCGGTTGACGCCATTTTTGAAGCATTGGAGTGGCTTGGCATTGACTGGGATGACGGGCCTTATTTTCAATCCAGACGGTTTGATCTTTACAGGGAATATATTCAAAAGCTGGTTCAATCCGGGAATGCCTATTATTGCACCTGTTCTTCCGAACGGATCGAGGAGATGAGGAAACAGGCCATGGCTTCAGGGGGGAAGCCCAAATATGATGGAACCTGCCGGGAAAAGGGGTTATCCGCATCCGATGGCGCGGTGATCCGTTTCAAGGCGCCCCTCTCCGGGACAACCGTCTTGCAGGATATCATCAAGAAGAATATCGTGTTTCAGAATTCAGAACTGGATGATTTCATTATCCAGCGCAGTGATGGGACACCGACCTATAATCTGGCGGTTGTGGTGGATGACATCACCATGAACGTCAATACCGTGATCCGGGGCGATGATCATGTGAACAATACGCCAAAACAGATTCAGTTATATGAGGCTTTTGGGGCAGCCCTTCCGGTTTTCGGACATGTGCCCATGGTTCTCGGGAAAGACAAGACCCGTCTCAGCAAACGGCATGGAGCCATGTCTGTTACGGAATACCGCGATATGGGGTATCTTCCGGACGCACTCCTGAACTATCTGGTCCGGCTTGGATGGTCGTTCGGTGATCAGGAATTTTTTACGCGGGATGAACTGATTGAAAAATTCACGATCAAAAATATCGGAAAGTCTCCAGGTGTGTTTGATCAGGAAAAACTTCAATCCCTGAATGCAGATCATATCAAGGTCGCCCCTCTGGATAAGCTTTCGGATCATCTTCTGCCGTTTCTGGAAAAAAAAGGATATGTTGCGGAGAAGAATCAATATCTGGAAAAGGTGATCAAGACCCTGAACACCAGAAGTAGAACCCTTGAGGAGATGGCGGCAAGTGCTGACTTTTATTATCAGGATGATTTCAAATATGATGACAAGGCTGCGGAAAAATTTTTAAACCAGTCCTTTCTTTCTGCTCTGGAAATCCTCGTTGTTGAACTGGTAAAACTAACTGATTTTTCAGAAAAAAATCTTGAAGCGGCTTTTACGGTCGTCATGGAGGCGACTGGCCAGAAACTCGGAAAGATCGCCCAGCCGGTGAGGGTTGCTTTAACCGGCAAAACCGTCAGCCCTGGAATTTTTGAGACCGTCGAGGTTTTGGGAAGGGATCGTGTGCTTTCACGCTTGCAAAGGGCTGTGGAATATATTAAATCGAACAGCAAGGGGTAAGTTTTTATTGACTCATTGTAAACGATTGTGTATGTAGCTTGGCGTATTCTTGGGGGATCGTCCAATGGCAGGACTACGGACTCTGACTCCGTCCATCAAGGTTCGAATCCTTGTCCCCCAGCCAGAACCATTCAAGGGATTGCAGCAACCGCCGCAATCCCTTTTTTTCTTGACGGGTATCGTGTTGTTCTGATTATCTGTTTTGAATGTTCGACGTCAACGCCTTATTAAGGAAAAAAGCAGATGCCCAAGAAAGTGAAACCAGCAGCACACCGTCATCCGGAAAGAATGGAAGCCCCTGCCTCTCCCTATTTTTTCCTGTTGGTACTCAGTTGCTTTTTTGTTTCCGGCATGACCGGACTGATTTATGAGATTCTCTGGACGCGGATGATTGTAAAAATCATTGGAAGCGCTCCTTTTGCCGTCAGTATTGTTTTAACTGTATTCATGGGCGGACTGGGGTTCGGGAGCTACCTTGCCGGCAGATCGGTTGATAAGATTAAAAAATCTATGTCTCTTGTTCGGCTTTACGGTATCCTTGAAATTTCCATCGGAGCTTATGGGCTTGTTCTGCCTCTGCTGCTGATTGCCTTTAAACCTCTGTATGCCTTGCTGTACAATCATCTTTTTCATTATTTTCTGGGATACAACCTCTTAACCTTTATCGGATGTTCGCTGCTTCTGATCTTCCCGGTCACCTGCATGGGCGCGACCCTGCCGGTGCTGAGCCGGTTTTTTGTTACCAGCATATCCAGGGTTGGAACCCATGTGGGCCGGCTTTACGGGCTGAACACGATCGGGGCCGCAGCCGGGTCCCTTCTTTGCGGTTTCTGGATGATCCACTGGCTGGGGGTCTGGGGCACATTGGTTCTGGCCATCCTGTTGAATGCCGTCATCGGCAGTATCTGCCTTCTGGTCAGCAGGGACGCCAAAAGGCAGGAAACAGAAGCGATGCATCATGACCCGCCAGCCAGCGCACCCAATACAATGAATATGTTGTGGGACAGGAATCTTCCGGAGCCAATCAAAAGACAAACCATATACGCCCTGATTATTTTTGCGGTCTCCGGATTTTGCGCCATGGCGTATGAAGTCATATGGGTGAAACTCTTCGGCCTGATTGTTGGCCCGACAACCTACTCGTTTACGATCGTGCTGGTTACGTTTATCACATGCCTGGCCATGGGGAGTATCTTTTTTGGCTGGCTTGCGGATAAAACCAGACATACGCTTTCCCTTCTGATGATGACACAGCTTCTGGCGGCAGTTTCTGCACTTCTTCTCAGTCAGTTGATGGGCAACAGCCAGATCTTTTTTGCAAAACTGATTTTTCATTTCAAGGAAAGCTTTGCCCTTCTTCAGATTTCCAAGACATTTGCTCTTTTTGCCTTCATGTTCATTCCAACGATCTGCCTTGGGGCAACCTTTCCCCTGGTCGGGAAAATCTGTACCCGGTCTTTGGAAAAAACAGGGCAGTCCATTGGTTTTGCCTATGCCATCAACACGGTCGGCGCTGTGCTGGGATCTTTTTGTGCAGGGTTTATCCTGATTCCACTGCTGGGGAAGGAAAACAGTATCTCCCTGGTCGTCTTGATTCAACTGGTCACCCTGCTGCTGATCACCCTTCATCTTCTGCTGAAAGGCAGTGCATCTTTCCTGAAATGGTCTCCGCTCCTGGCCTTAATATTCATCGGATGTATTCTGGCTCACCAGTTCCCACACTGGGATCGCAAGATGCTCTCCAAGGGAAAGTACCATCGTTTTGATGACATTCAGAAAAGAAATATCGGTTGGATCGAAGCGCTTTTCAACGGGACGGAAATTTTTTCCAGAACGGAAAATTATGAGCTGGTGTATTTTGGCGACGGGATCGGCGGATTTACGACCGTGCTCAAATCACCTCCGGACGCCATTGGTGAAACCACTTACAGCCTTCTGAATTCCGGAAAGGCCGATGCTTCGAGCCACCGGAGAGATATGTTCACCCAGACCCTGCTGGCACACTTCCCCATGCTTTTTCATCCAAATCCGGAAAATGTCCTTGTGCTGGGGCTTGCCAGCGGAATAACCGCGGGCGAGGCATTGCTGTACCCTTCGGTAAAACAGTTGGATGGGGTTGAAATCAACAACCAGGTGGTTGCGGCGAGTGATTTTTTCATCCCCTGGAATTATGATGTTCTTCATAACCCCAAGACCGAACTGATTATTCAGGATGGCCGGGCCCACTTGGAATTGACCAAAAGAAAATATGACGTGATCATTTCCGAACCCTCCAATCCATGGATGGCCGGGCTGGCGACCCTGTTCACACATGAATTCATGAACCTTGCAAAGAACAGGCTGAAGGACGACGGCATCTATGTTCAGTGGATTCACTCCTACCAGATGGACTGGCCCACCTTTTCCCTGGTTGGCCGGACCTTTTCAAACGTTTTTCCAAACAGCATCCTGGTGACAACCGATCCAAGAGGAGAACTGGGGCCGGATTTTTTATTGGTCGGCTTTACCGGCAAAAAGCAGCTTGATCCATCGGTTGCTGCGCTGAATCTGTCCCATGCCATGAAATCCAGAAACATGAAACTGATAGATTACCGTGTATTTTATCATCTGATCGTAAGTGAGGATCTGCCAAAACTTTTTAAAGATGGCCCGGTCAATACAGACAACAACTCCATCCTGGAGTTTTCAGCACCCAGACTGATCCACTACGACCCGGCCAATTCCCGGATCAACCGGGAACTGGCTGCGAATCGATGGCTGAGTCCAACGACAAAAGAGATTCTGCAAGCAGACCTGCAGGATGTGGATGCCCAGCTCAATTTTGCCGAGTACAGCCTTTCGTTTAACAGCCATGCGAAAAACATGGTGGATCTTCAGCACGCGACTTTGGATCAGCAGCAGCGGTACAACCGGATCATGCTGGAATACTCTGCAACCAGCATCATATCCGATTTTGGATTCCTTCAGGATGAATCCCTGAAGAAACAGTGCATGGACACCCATCTTCAAACCATTGGAAAAAATCTTTCAAAAGAAAAGGATAAAGCTCCTCTTTTTTACTATATGGGATGGCTCTGTTTTCATAACAGCCGGATCGATGAAAGCATCCATTATTTTCTGGAAGTGCTTCAGACCAAACCCGATGATCATGAAACCAACACCCTTTTGAAAGAAGCCCTGCTGAAAACCCAAAAGCCGGATGAACATGAGAAGAAGATTCAGGAACTGCTTCTCAGAAATGGCAATGAAAATAATCCTGCTTTTCATTTTCACATAGCAGTCCTTTTTCAACGAAAAGGCATGACTGTCCAGGCAATTACCCAATTGGAGAAAGCAATCTCCATCCAGCCGGATTTTATTCATGCATTGAATCATCTGGCGCTCCATTACAGCGCCGCGAAGGAGAACGACAAGGCCATTATGTATTTTCAAAAAATGGTACAGATCAAACCGGAACTGGCCGGCGCCTACTACAACATCGCCTGTCTGTATTCAAAACAGAATAAGGTCAAGGAAGCAACCGACTGGCTGCGGTCTGGGGTGGAAAAAGGATACAACAACCGGTCGCTGATTCAGACAGACCGGGATCTGGACAACATCCGGGGATCATCCGACTATCAGGAGATTGTTTCTGAATTATCCGAATAATCAGAAAAATAACTGTCCAATTCCCTGTGAGGGGATTTAAGGGGGTGTCAATACAGTTGGATTGCCTATAATCGTTATTGTTATAACCCCGTATGCCGTCATTCCGGGCTTGACCCGGAATCCAGAACCAATAAAATTTAAACCGTTATAAATCACGGTGCGTGTTTTGCTCTGCTACGGTTACCCTGAACCTTCGGTCATTTTGTGTTGACATGGCTTAAATAAAATGATTCTGATTGTGAATCTTTATGGTTGGCAAGAGTTGAGTTTTTGTTAATCAGGCAATATTATACAGGAAGCGGTTGATTTTTTTTCAAGCGATTTGTTGCGAAAAATTGATTTGGTTAATATCAGGGGAAAATTGTCCGAAAATCCTCTTGAATATCAACTTATCAAGGCAAAAGTGCCCGAAAATTCAAACCAATATCGCACATCTGACTGTAAGGCTGTTGTCATTGGTGATTACGAACCTGGTTTAAAAATATGGAGGATCAACCATGAATGATCATGAACTCTTACTAAAGGTCCGTTTTGACGGTGAGGCGGTCGGGCCGGGGAGAATCCCGGTGCCACATTTGTTAAGGTTTCTTATCAATCTTAATAAGGCGTTCCAACGTACGGGTCGGGTATTGCTGGGCGAGACGGAAAGCGTGCGCCGTGGGCGGCAGCCGCGTAATATCAAGGACGAGTTAGCCATGGATCTGGTTCTGCTGACCCATGGCAGCCCTGCTGCGGTACTTGGATTTGAGCGGCGGCGGGGGCAAACATCCTTGCTTGGAATGGATTTCGGTCAGGAAATTCTTGAAAAGGCTATTGATGGTTTGAATTATGTCCAGACATCCGGCGATTTGCTTCCGTCCGGCTGCGATGCCGGGGTTCTGCTGGCATGGCGCGACGCTGGAATACTTTTCAGCCAGGGGATCAAGAAGATCTCATTTACGTTAAACCATCGGAAAATACCGATGGCGGCAAGTTTCACGCCCGAAGGATTCAGCCGGATACAGGAGCGGATCAAAGGGCCGCAGACCAATATTCGCACTATTGAAGGACGGCTTCTGATGGCGGATTTCAAGGAACACGGCACGCGTTGCCGTATACACCCATCCGTCGGAGAACCAGTGCTTTGTCTCTTTAATGAGGAGCAGAAGGACGAGGTGCTGGAAGATATTTTGCATTTTGTCCGTATCGTGGGTGAGGCGAAGGAAGATCCAGTCTCCGGGAAAATTGCGAGCATCAAGATTCATGACATTGAGCGCTTGGAAGATCGTGAAAATGAGGCTATCGATCTTCTACCATTAGGGACGCCCATCTCACGGGATTTTTGGGAGTCCCCGACGCTGGACGAATTGGCGTTGGCTCAGAATATCAAGCCCTTGGAAGACGTGCGGGCGCTCTTCGGCACCTGGCCGGGAGAGGCCGGTGATGGGTTCGAGGAGTCAATTGACGAATTGCGACATTCACGCATGGTGGCCGGAGGTACGCCATGAGCGACGCTAAAATTGTTCTCGACACCTGCGTTGTCTCCTATTTGATGAAGGGCGGCCCCTTGGCCGAGGTTTATGCGCCGATTGTCCAAGGCCGTCTGCTCGCTATTTCGTTTATCACTGTCGGTGAGCTGTATTATGGTGCGGAGAAAGCCAGGTGGGGCGAAAAAAAATGCAAGGAACTCGAAACGACTCTGAGGAATTTTGTGGTCATCCCCTATGACCATGAAATCGCCCGTTGTTATGGGCGACTTGTCGCAGAGAGGGAACGGGGCGGTAGTCCGATTGATCCCAACGATGCATGGATAGCGGCTTGTACCGTTCGGCATGGGGTGCCGCTGGTAACGCATGACGCCAGACACTTCGAAGGTAGTGATGCACTGAAAGTCCTCACGGAGAAGAAGGCCCTCTGAGCGTGGGAAAATGAGGGGAAAAAGGAGGTTGGGGGCACATCTTGAGAGTGGTAGGTCAAGGTCGTGTAGTCCAGCGGGTGGGAAGCCCGTCCCGGAAGGTGAGCCAGCCACTGGGTAGATAGTCCTTGGAAGAAGGGATTTAGGCGCCTATTATATTTTTACATTTGGTATTTGGAATAAATGATTCCAATATTATACTACTGTCCGGAACAAAAAATATAAAAACGCAAAGGGCCCCATCCCACCGAATTGGTGATGGAGTTAGACAAATGAATATAGAAACAAGACCGATATCTGAAATTAGCCGTCGAGCTACCAACATTCTATTTAAAGAGATGGGTGTAGTTGACACCATTAGGTTTCTGAATCAGTTCTCGATAGGCCGAGGAGACTATACAAAAGAGCGTGAGAAGTGGCTTGGTGATTTATCTCTGGATGATGCCATTTTGCAAATTAAAGCCGGAAAAAAATAAAGCCCCCCCTAACTTACATTTCGCACGTCACAAAATAAATTTACCATTAAAATGACATGGGCTCAAAATTGCATATAACATACTGATATAAAACGATATAATAAATCTAGACTTTTTTCTTCAATTCCTTTATAACACCTCATAAACGATAAATGAGGAGGTGCTATGGAGGGATTTGAAGCCCGGTTCAAACAGGTCGATGTATTGCCGATGGTCAAACATTTCATGGATGAACTTGACCTGTTTAATCTTTTTACAAAATATGTTCCGGTAAATGCCGGAAGTCTTGCGGACCATGCCGAAAGTCTATGCATATTAATAGCGAATATTATATGCGATAACAAGCCGCTGTACAAGGTTCAAGAGTGGTTGTCCAGATATTCCGATGGTATGGTTACAGATCCGGTAGCGACGAATCTTTTTAATGATGATCGGCTTGCCAAAGCCCTTTCAGCCCTTTTCCGATCAGACCGCCATTCGTTACTGACCGAGGTATCCGGTAACGCTATTGCTGTCCATAAACTGCTTACCGATGAAATCCATAATGACAGCACAACAGTGACGTTCATTGGCAAGTACGATACTTCCGATTCGGAAGCGGTCAAGCTTAAACGCGGCCACAATAAGGATTTCCGGCCTGACTGCAAGCAGATTGTATTTGGTTTGAATATCACAGCCGATGGTCATGTGCCGCTGAGCTACCAACTCTTTGACGGCAATACCTGCGATGACGTCACGCATATACCGAACTGGAACGCCCTGCGGACTTTATTGGAAAAAGAAGATTTTATTTACGTGGCCGATTGCAAGTTGTGCAGCCATGAAAATTTAATCCATATTTCAGGCAATGGCGGCTTTTTTTACAATCGTCCCGAAGGACCGAAAAGAGGTCAAACGCTTTTTAAATCATCTGAAAGGAAACGATGTAACATGGAAAGAGGCATTTAAAATTGAAAGCTCGCGTAGAAAAGGTGAGATGAACATCTACAAAACATATGAATCCGAACGTACGAAAGATGGCTTCCGAATCATTTTTGTTCACAGCAGTGCAAAACAGGAAGACGATGAAGGCAGAAGACGGGGGAAAATAGAGAAAGCGATTGCAAAATTAGAAGAGCTATCACCGAAACTAAATGCCTATCATCTAAAAACCAGGAAAGAGATCAAGACGGCTGTAACCGGCATTTGCAAGGAGGTTAAAGATTTCGTCAGCGTTAAGATCGTAACCGAACGTAAGCAGGTTAAAGTGAAGATATCGCCCGGCAGGCCTTCACTATCAAAGAGTGTCTACAAGAACAAATGGGAATTTACCTACAGTCTTCAGTGGGAATTAAACGAAGAAGCCCTTGCTGAGGCGTCAAAAACAGATGGAATCTTCCCGCTGATCACGAATACAGGACTTATCGCCAGTGAGATTTTGAGAAAATATAAAAGCCAACCGTTCCTTGAGAAGCGAATGTACACTAAAAAGACAGTTCTTGAAGTCACCCCTGTTTTTCTAAAAAAGGAGAAGCGCATTGAAGCCATGCTTTTCCTATATTTTGTAGCATTAATGATCGTGTCGCTTATCGAGCGGAAAATACGCATGAATATGGCAAGGGAAAACATAGAAAAGTTGTCTATCTTGCCGCAGGGGATGAATTCAAGAAAGCCGACCTGGAACAACATCCGATACTTTTACCGAAACGTGCACTACTCTGAAATAATCCACGATAGGCTGATCGTACAAGCATTGGTGAAAGGGATTAGTGCTTTGCATGAACAAGTCAACAGATTACTGGAAATCCCTGACTCGGTTTACTCACGACTCCCGGATAACTGGTGGCGGTTTAAGGAAACATGATTGATTTTTCTGAAGATCCGGATAAATATTCAAAAAATATTTTCTGGAGATGCGAAATGTAAGCCCTAACGCCAGAATTTTGGGAATTTTGGGGACGTTGTTGATAAATTGTACAAAATATGACGACAGGCAGATAACAAACTTTAAAATACCAGGGGCATCTACGATAAGTATTGTCCGGGAAAAAAATAATACCTCTCCAACCCCAATTTCACTTCTCCCTGGCGGTGAAATTATGCTTTGCGGGGACTAAAGCTTTATCACATGGTGCAGACTTTTTTAATCATCCTTGATTTTAAAATAATTCTTTGTAATTTTAATATATTGACTTGATCAAGACAGGCTGATATAGCATTGTATCAAGCCGGGTAATTGATAAGATTCTTAACGCTGTGAATTAGAGGGACACTATACTGAATTCCTGTCAAGCTATTTTTTTCCACGCAACGTGTGATTTGTTTTGAAAATCCCCTGTAATTTAATTAAAATGCAAAGAATACGATAGAAGTGTGATTAAACCAACAGTTGGTCTTTTTGCTATTTATCATCGCTTTACAGGAGATGATTCCGATGCACTCCCCAAGAAATGTCAATTATACAAGAGCAAGCAAGGGAATGGTTTTCATCCTGGGTTTTGTCTTGGCTTTTATAATTACAAGAGCTGAGAGTGCAGAGGTCAGTGGTCAGGTCACGGAAAGTTCGACGTGGGATCTGAAGCATTCTCCCTTTGAATTAAAAGGAGATGTCCAGATCTGGAAGAGATCTGAATCAGCAGAAATCGTTGAATTGAAAATTGAACCTGGTGTTGAGGTGAACCTGAAGGGGTTTAGAATTATAGCGGGGGGTCAACCTGTTCAGGGTCACACCCATTATTCAGGAAGGATCATTGCAGATCAAGTCCGGTTTTTCGGTAAGGGCAATGTTGTATTGGCCTATGGCGAGAAAAATTATCTCTCGAACTGCTTGTTTGATTCTGTTCATCTTCTTCTGGGTGGTGAAACCAAAACAATCAGCTCGGGGAAAATACAGAACATCACAATGAACCATGCAGATATCATCATTTATGCCGGGAAGTGGGAGATTGCCGGAGGAAAACTTTTCAATGGCACCATTTCCTACAAAGCACCGGCTATCCCTGGTATGATGTCAACAGAATCTCAATACATTCAATTTTTTATGAATATGATATCCCTGCCATAGACATTTTTGTTTTATCTTCAACCATCTGTTTTTTAATTTTGTAAACATTTGAATATCTGCTCAAAAACATTTGTTGAAAGACCTTCCTGGTTTTGAATCCGTTCCAGCTCTTTTTTCATCAATTGCTGCCGATTGGCGGTATATTTTTTCCATTGGGCAAACGGAGCCACTAGCCGGGCAGCAATTTGCGGGTTTGTTTTATTTAACTGGATAATATGATTGCTGAGAAATAAATAACCAAGTCCGTTGGGGTTGTGAAAATGTTTGGAATTGGATGCAAACGCACCAATGAGTGACCGGATATCATTCGGGCTTTTTGGATCAAATGCCGGGTGAAGCAGAAGGTTCTGGACATTATCCAGGGTTTTGTTCAATGGGGAAATTGCCTGTACCTGAAACCATGTGTTGATGATCAGCTTGTCGTTTTTATAGGCTTCATAAAAATCGGTGATGATTTCTTCTCTGATAGTGTCTGTTGTACAATGTGCCAGATTGATAAAGGATGCCTGTTTATCCGTCATGTTATTGCCTGAATAATATTGTGATTTTGCCAGTTCGATATAATCCGGCTGTTCCAGCGCACATAAATAGGAAAGGCATATGTTCCGTAATGCACGCTCTGCTTTGCCTGAAATGGTCAGGTCATACGGTTTGTTGATTGTATTGGAGTTATAGGTTGCAAGAAACTCTTTTTCCAGATGCGCTGCAATGCTCCTGCGGACTTTTTCCCGGCATTCATGAATGATATCCGGATTGATCACATCCACTTTCTGGGAAAGATAGGTCTCACCTGGCAGCCTGAGCATTTCTGCGACCATGGCTTGATCCAGGGTTTTGTCTGTTAAGAGTATTCGACAGGCTTCGATAAAGGATTCATCTACTTCTTTCCGATCATTTGAAATCATTTTCAGCAACATGGTTTCCGCGAGTTTTTGGCAGGCATCCCAACGGTTAAATCCATCATGATCATTTTTTATTAAAAAAAGAAGTTCTTCCTGGGTATATGGATAGGAATAGGTCACCGGAGCACTGAAATGGCGAAACAGGGATGGTATGGGTTTCTGTAACACATGATCAAATGTAAAGGTTTGTTCTGCTTCTGTAATATTCACAACACCGTCTTGGGTTATCGGGAGCGGAATATCAGACCCGTTAGGGTCGAGCAACCCCATGCGAAGGGGAATGACAAATGGTTTTTTTTCACTTGTCTCTGGTGTGGGTTGACAGGTTTGACGGATATGGAGTGAAAATTTCTTGTTTTTCTCATCATATTTTCCGGTCATGTCGACATGGGGCGTGCCTGCCTGGTGATACCAAAGTCTGAACTGGGACAGGTCTTTTCCACTTGCATCTTCCATTGCTTTAGAAAAATCTTCAATGGTTACGGCTTGACCATCATGCCGGTTAAAATATAACTCCACTCCCTGAAAAAAAGGACCGGTTCCCAGAAGGGTCTGGTACATCCCGATGATTTCAGCTCCTTTTTCATAAATTGTCAGCGTATAAAAATTGTCAAACGATTGAACTTCCTGGGGCAGCACAGCATGAGCGGTTGGCCCGCTGTCTTCTTTAAACTGAAAGGTGCGAAGCTGGGTTGCATCCTCAATTCGTTTTACGACCGGACTGCCATGATCTGCACTGAATGAAGCATCTCGAAAGACCGTGAAACCTTCCTTCAGGCTCAATTGATGCCAGTCCCGACAGGTAACCCGATTCCCGGACCAGTTGTGAAAGTATTCATGAGCGATCACATCCCGAACGCGGTCATGAGCTGCATCTGTTGCTGTTCCAGGGCTGGCCAGTACACAGGAGGTGTTGAAGATATTCAAGCTCTTGTTTTCCATTGCACCCATGTTGAAATGACTGACCGCAACAATATTAAAAATATCAAGATCATATATACGGTTATAGATTTTTTCATCCCAGGCAAATGCTTGTTTAAGGGATTGCATGGCATGATCAATTTTATCCAGATCCTTTTCTTCAACAAATATTCGAAGTGTAACCCTGTTTCCATGCCTGGTAATAAATTCATCTTCCATGCATTGTAAATCTCCTGCCACCAGCGCAAACAGATAACAGGGTTTGGGATATGGATCTTCCCAATGGGCAAAGTGCCGGTTGTTTGGTAGTTTTCCATTTTTGGTGTTATTCCCATTGGACAGGAGGATCGGGCAGGTTTGTTGATCTGCTTCCAGATATACGGAAAATTTACTCATGATATCTGGCCGGTCCAGATAGTAAGTGATTCTGCGGAAGCCTTCTGCCTCACATTGAGTGCAGAACATACCATTGGACATATACAGGCCCTCAAGGGATGTATTGGTTTCCGGTTGAATTTCAACTTCCATATCCATGACAAACAGATTGTTTCCCATAAGAGATATATGCGGGATGAATAAATTGTTTTCATCAATTGTATATTCCGACTTGTTCAGAAGCTGATGGTTCAAGGCAATGGAAGTGAGAAAAAGATCCTTGCCATGCAATATCAAAGGTTTGAGGGCCTGGGGGTTACATTCCATGTTCGGATGCATTACCAATCGGGTTGTTACAGTTGTTTTCTGTGGTTCCAGCTTGAAACGGATTTCAGTTGTATCAATTAAATAATCAGAAGGCCGATAGTCTTTGAGTCGGATGGTTTTGGGTAAAAGGCTCATGGAAACTCCTTTGTTTGCTTTCAGGGGGTAAGATTTTTTTTCGTTGAGGACTGGTTTTCTGTAGAGAAAAACAGTCCTCCTGACAAATAGAAA
>CAYTGW010000077.1:13370-16393 GCA_964437395.1 uncultured Desulfocicer sp. | reverse complement strand
TTTCTTTGGGCCTGCCGCTTTTGGATCTCCAGTTCATCCATTCGCAGATGCTCCGTGACAAAAACCGCTTCGAAATCAACGGCGTTTCCTGCAACGTCTGTTGAATTCGATGGATCGTATCCGATGTAAATTCCAGACCACATACCTTCATGACCTTTTAATATCACAAAATACCCCCGGTGTCAAGTGTGTCCAATTGTCAGGGCCTGCCGGGGATCAATGGCCTTTTCCTGCCCGGCAACATAAGCTACTATCAGCGGAATGGATGCCAAGTGACACGGGCTGAACAGCACGCTGACCATGCCCCATAAAAAACACCCGAGAAGAGCAAGGTCAGTACCGCCGGTTATCCACTGGTTTACCGTCAAAAAAAATGACTCGATCATAAGCTATCCGTTGACAACTCTATTTTACACCCATTCTGGAAAGTTGATTCACAATATCAGCTTCGCTCATAAAGCCTTCATGCCGGTAGATTTCCTTTCCTTCCTTGTCAAAGAAAATCTGTGTTGGAATAACCCGGATTCCAAATCGTACGGCAGGTTCACGATCTTTCCATATATCATAAAAATGTATGACCGCTTTTCCTACATATTTTTTTTCCATCTTTTCCATGATAGGCGCCATCATTTTACAGGGAATGCACTTGTCTGCGCCCAAATCCACCATCGTGACCATTCCCTTGGCAGGTATATTTTCAAATTTCTCTGCAAAAGCGGCTGTTGAGAAAACAAATAATGCAACAGCTATCACTAACACCAAGATACAGATATTTTTCTTTATAAATGAGCCAATTTCAAAAGTCTGTTGTTGTAGTTCCGGCGAAAGCTGGAATCCAGTATTTTCGGCTCTTTTCTGGGCACCGACTTTCGCCGGTGTGACGCTTTTTAATAGTTTTGAAATTAGCTCAAATGTCCGGTTTAATAATCTTGTCATTTTTTTATCCACTTTTTGATATCTTCTTTTTTGGGAATCTTCCCCATGCTTTTGACCTCGCCATCAACAATCACGGCCGGTGTCCCGAAAACCCCGTACTCGGCAATTTTCATGATATCCGTCACTTTCTCTACATTGGCCGCAACTCCTTCTTCGGCAACAGCCTGCCTTACAATTTCTTCTGTCTGCTTGCATTTCGAGCAGCCGGGGCCCAGTATTTTAATTTCCATGGAAGTCTCCTCCTGTATCATATCAGCATATTAAAAAGGTATCCTACAATCAGAATTCCAAAACCGACAACACCGATAAATGTTGCGATCAGCGTGGGTTTTAACACTTTGCGCAGAATCACCATTTCAGGCAGGGAGAGCGCAATCACGGACATCATAAAGGCCAGCACAGTCCCAAGAGCCGCACCTTTTTCAATCAGGGCATGAACCACAGGTATGATTCCCGCTGCATTGGAATACATAGGAATTCCGATTAAAACAGCGATCGGAACAGACCACCATGCACCTTTTCCCATGATGGAAGCCATGAATCCTTCAGGAACATATCCGTGAATGCCGGCACCTACCGCGATCCCCAATACTACATAAATCCAGACTTTCCCGACAATTTCTTTTACCGCATCCATGCCATACTGAATCCGGTTCCCCCAAGTAAGGTTTTCCTCAACCATTCCGCTTCCGCCCGCCTGAATCTGTAAAACCCAGTCTTCAAGATGACGTTCCATGCGGAGCCTTCCGATAACCCATCCGGCGGTCATGGCAATAAGCAGTCCGGTGCCAAGATAAATAGCTGCGATCCTCCAGCCGAACAATCCGTAAAGAAGCACCAGTGCGATTTCATTCACCATGGGAGCGGAGATCAAAAAAGAAAAAGTCACGCCCAGGGGAACGCCGGTGGTCACAAAACCAATAAAAAGTGGGACTGCTGAGCAGGAGCAAAACGGCGTTACAATGCCGAGAAAAGAGGCCAGGATATTCCCGACCACTTCCTTTTTACCTGCAAGAATTTTACGTGTTTTTTCCGGCGTAAAGAAAGAGCGTATGACGCCCACCCCGAAAACCACAAGAATCAACAACATAATCACTTTAGGAGTTTCAAACAGAAAGAATTCAACAGCACTGCTCAGATGGTTTCCCTGGGCAAGATTCAGAAACGTGTATGTAACTGCTCGTGAAAAATCCGACAACCGGTTATATACAAGCCACCAGATGAGAACAGCCGGTATGGCAAACAGAATATTCCTGAGCGTTGCATTTTTTCTGCCCGGAACAGTCGTTTTTAATGAATCGTCCGACATTACGGTACAACAGGATTCTTTATCAGCAATTTTCATAAGAGTTCCTTATACTTTGCAAATATCTTCTCTGCGTATTTCAGGAAGTTTAGCGATCATTCTGGCAATCTCAGAATCATCCAGAAGCCAGTGCCTCAGGTTGCCCAGAAGACTTGCTGCATATGGGGAGCTGCTTCCGTCCGCAAGATAATAATTTACCCACAAGCCCTCTTTGCCAGAACAAACCAGCCCGGCATTTTCAAGAATTTTCAGATGTTTTGAGACGCTCGGCTGGGCAATTTGAAGAAGAGCCTGGATTTCGCATACGCATAGACTTTTATACTGAAGCATCTTGATGATCTTAACCCTGTTCGGGTCCGAAAGAGCTTTCGTAACTTTTAAAAATTCTTTCATGAAAAACCTCTATATTCCTTTTAAGGAATATATATTGGCATCAATCCTTTGTCAATGCAAATATCAATGCCTTTTCATATTTTTCAAAAATAAAAGCATATGCCTGGATTTATATCTTATGGACATGAAACAAATGGTCCATTCCGAACTCATGTTGCATGTATCCTATTGGATCAGAAAAAGTAGAAAGTGCTCATCGATCAATTCTCAGAAACAGGTGAAACTTCCGGGTGCCAGTTGGCATCCAGCAACAATTCATCTGATGCTTTCTTTAAGGGTACTAAGGGCAAATTACTGGTGGAATATTTTCTGTGAAAATCAGTATCTTCGAATGATTGTTTATCATTAACAACGGTAACAAATAAAGAAGGCCGGAATTCCCTGCCTC
>CAYTGW010000077.1:680-13360 GCA_964437395.1 uncultured Desulfocicer sp. | reverse complement strand
CTGGTGACCGGCTTTTTCCTCATTCTGCTTTCCATCCTTTCGAAATCGGATGTAATAAATTTTTTCAGGGTTCCCAGTCGGTGAAGTCCCAGAGATAAAATAAACGCCAGGGTATCTTGTATGATGTCTTTTTTCACTCATTTTCACCCCCTCCAAATTTCCCGTTTTTTGGATTTTCCCCTCATTCTTCCCCTCACCCTTCCCCACACACAAGGGGAAAATAGACCGTTTTTTAGGAGAAGTTAAGGCGTGCTTCAGGAGCCCAAGAAAACAGAGTCTGCTTGGAAATCCTTTAATTTTAGGTTTTTTTTGAGTGATTTAGAGAGTAATTTAGAATGGTACGCCCGGTAGGATTCGAACCTACGATCTCCGGCTCCGGAGGCCGACGCCCTATCCCCTGGGCCACGGGCGCATTTTTTTAATTGAACACTTCAATAGAATACCGTTTAACAGAAGTCAAGCATGAAAGCCTTTTTTAAACTATTCCCCTGGATTCAAAAAAACCCCTTGCTTCCCCAACAACATACAGGGAACCGGAAATACAAATTGCCTCATCCTGTGATACTGTTTCCAGCGCATACTGGACAGCCGCACTCACATCATCTACAATTTTCACATCTGATATATATCGTTCTGCAATGGGCTTCATGATCACCGGATCAATGGCGCGATCAATCTTGGAACGGGTGAGGATCACACGGGCACAATGGGGAAGCAAATTCTGAAGCATGGCTTCGTAGGACTTGTCATCCAGGATTCCGGCAACCAGCGTAATCTTCCGGTCGAAAAGTTCTTCTGTAAGATATTCTGATAAAATCCTTACTGCATCCAGATTATGAGCCCCATCCAGAATCACAAGCGGGGAATCCATTATTTTTTCCAGCCGGCCCGGCCATTTCGTTTTCTTGAGGCCGTCCTTTATAGCATTAATTGGAATGGCAATGGAAGGCTGTTTCCCGTACCCCGTCTGTAAAATTTCACAAGCGGATAACGCAATCGCCGCATTATCAACCTGATGTCTGCCTTGCAGGCCTGTCTGAAGGTTATGCCATGTTTCATGAAGCCCGATATATGTGAATCTATTTTGCCCTCCTGGCTCTGTTCTGAAATCCCTCCCCAGGCTGTAAAGCGGTGCAGACCGTTCATCTGCAAGTTTCTGAAAAACAGAAAGAACATTTTCTTGCGTAGCGCCGGTAACCACAGGAGTATCCTTTTTGATAATGCCGCCTTTTTCACCAGCGATCTGTTCCAGTGTATCGCCTAGATAGTTCTGATGTTCCAGTGAAATATTCGAAATTACGGAAACAGCCGGATGGATGACATTGGTCGAATCCATTCTCCCGCCCATTCCGGTCTCGATAATAGCCCAATCAATATCCTGTTGACCAAAATGGTAAAAGGCCATTGCCGTAGTATATTCAAAAAAGGTTGGTTCCCGATCACCGCATCCAGCTTTTTTAACCGCCTTGTAGGCTTCCAACACCTCCTGATCTGAAATTTCCTGGTTGTTGACTTTTATTCGCTCGTTGAACCGAACCAAGTGCGGGGAGGTGTACAAACCAACTTTGAAACCCGATTCCCTGAGTATTGTACAGATGAAAGACGCAATCGAACCTTTCCCGTTTGTTCCGGCAATATGCACGGAGGCAAATTGATCCTGAGGGTTACCCAATCCCTCAAGAATAATTTTTGTGGTCTCAAGGCCCAGAATAATGCCGAAACGACGCAATCCGTACATCTCAGAAATGCATTTATCAAATTCGATGCTGCTACTCATCCGGACTATCTTTCATGTTGACACGATATAATATCACACAAAGGGCAGGCACAGGGGCCTGCCCCTACGAGTCAAAAATTGAATCATAAAGAAATAGAAAAACCCGGCAGGTAAAAAGGTCCATGCCGGGTTTGTTAGACATTAAAAAACGGGCGGTTACCTAGATTTTCGAAATCGGTTTCTGGAAGCAGCGATGCGCTGCCTTCTCACAGCTTCTCTTTCCTTGCGCCGCCGATATTCGCTCGGTTTTTCAAAACTTTTTTTGAGCTTCAATCTTTTAAAAAGACCATCGTTCTGAATCTTCTTTTTTAAAATCCGCATTGCTTTTTCCAAGTCGTTATCAAGAACCTTGACTTCAATCTCCTTCAAATTCCTCGCCCCTTTCTTCCATCAGATTTTTCATGATGGTTATTTGAATCAAATAGAGTTTTGTTTATTACTCCAAATATAAAACCTTTGCAATAGAATTTTTTCCCCTGTCACTCCATCCATCTATTCAAACGCATTCCGGCCTGACAGGGTTGCTGAGTTCAGATTACAGTTTTGAAACCAGCTCTGCAGTAACTTCTTTTACACCTGGTTTCCCGTCCAGTTCAATATATTTTATTTTTCCTTTTTTCTCTGCAACATCCTTAAAATAATAGGCAGAAGCCATGGTTCCGGTTTTCTTATCATAATAAATGGAATGGCGTTTGTTAATGGCTTCTTCATCCTGATCATCGGCTCTTGTGGTCAATGCGCCACCACACACACGACATTTATCGCCATTCGGCTTGATCGCATCAATAAATATATTGTTCGGGTGATTGTTGTCATTTGCACAGAGCCTCCGGCCCATGATTCTGTTTTTGGCAATCTCTCTATCCAAAATAATTTCCACAACAATATCCAGACCCATCCCTGCCTTTTTCAAAGATTCATCCAATTTTTCTGCCTGAACCTTATTCCGGGGAAAACCATCGAGCAACCAACCTTTTTTACAATCACTTTGCTGCAGACGATCCAAAATCATAGGAATGGTGATCTCATCCGGTACCAGATCACCCTTATCAATATAGGCTTTTGCTTCTGCACCCAATTTGGTTCCGCCTTTTATGTTCTCACGGAATATCGCACCGGACTCGATATGGGGAAGACTATATTTTTCCTTTAGAATTGCTCCCTGTGTACCCTTGCCGCTGCCGTTTGGCCCAAAAAATAGAATGTTCATAAAATCTCCTTTTGTTCAATGTATATTAAATTCATACAACTGTTTAGAATTAATAGAAATAAAACTGATAAAATGGCTCATATCAAAATCAGAGTGTCTATTGGCACAACGGCCTTAGTATTAAAATGGTTGTATTTTGTCAAGAGCTGGACTCGAAACCTTTTTTCCTGACCGCCACCTCTTGTCTATTGAAATTTTATGCTCAATCAAAAAAACCCCTTGACACAAAAATATTCATGTTATAGCGTCTATTAGTAAATTAAGGCGCCTGCCGTGCTTGGAGATAATAATTAACATTCTACAATCATAGAACAAAAATCACAAAACACGCACACTTCTTCTAAAAATCTTGGATTCGTTATTGACCACTTAAAAAAAAAATCAATTTCACCATTGCACATAATACTTGAAATTTTTTTTCAGAAGACGAAGGAGCATATAGGACAGAGGGCTTTGATGCATTGGGGATGATGACTGAATGTCTGACGGAACAGGGAAACCGGTTACTTTACATAATACATAAAAACTATTAACGGGGTAAGAATTAATGAACATCGTCGAGTTAAAGGAAAAGAGCATCAGCGAACTCACCAAGATGGCCAAAGATTTCAAAATTGAAGGAGCTGCAGGATTAAGAAAACAGGAGCTGATGTTTGCACTTCTCCAGGCTCAAATTGAAAAAAATGGTTTTATTTATGGTGAAGGCACACTCGAAATCCTCCCAGATGGTTTTGGATTTCTGCGGGCACCGGATTATAACTATCTCCCAGGTCCGGATGATATTTATGTTTCCCCTTCCCAAATCCGCCGCTTTAATCTGCGCACAGGAGATACTGTATCCGGCCAGATCAGACAACCCAAAGAAACCGAACGGTATTTTGCACTCCTGAAAGTGGAAGCCATTAACTTCGAAGATCCTGAAATTGCAAGAGAAAAAATTCTTTTTGACAATTTGACCCCTTTATACCCAGAAACAAAAATGAAAATTGAAACCGATAGCAATAATTTTTCAACCCGGATCATGGACTTGATGACTCCCATCGGCTTCGGTCAACGAGGGCTGATTGTGTCGCCTCCCCGTTCCGGCAAAACAATGCTGCTTCAAGCCATTGCAAATGCAATCATATCCAGCCATAAAGATGTTGTCCCCTTTGTTCTGCTTATTGATGAACGTCCTGAGGAAGTTACCGATATGGCGCGCACCGTAGATGCCGAGGTCATCAGTTCAACCTTTGACGAACCGGCAGAGCGTCACGTTCAGGTCGCAGAGATGGTAATCGAAAAAGCCAAGCGACTGGTTGAGCATAAAAAAAATGTTGTTATTCTCCTTGATAGTATCACAAGACTTGCCCGGGCCTACAATTCAGTTATGCCACCCAGTGGGAAAATCCTCTCTGGTGGTGTGGATTCGAATGCACTCCACAGGCCTAAAAGATTTTTTGGAGCAGCACGTAACATTGAAGAGGGGGGAAGCCTCACAATCATCGCCACAGCATTGATTGATACGGGAAGCCGCATGGATGAAGTAATTTTTGAAGAATTCAAGGGTACCGGCAACATGGAACTTGTTCTGGATCGCAAAATATCGGACAGACGTCTTTACCCGGCAATTGATATCAAAAAATCCGGTACTCGAAAAGAAGAATTGCTGCTTGATGAAGCTGTTCTGAATCGGGTCTGGATATTAAGAAAATTACTTGCGACATTAAATCCTGTTGACAGTTTGGAATTTTTACTTGATAAAATGAGCGGAACAAAAGATAATCAACAATTTTTAGATGCTATGAATACATAATTTTTTACGTAGGGAGTTGAAATAAAAATGAAAAACGAAATACATCCAAAATATTCAGAAACGGTCATTAAATGCGCCTGTGGGAACACACTTGAGGTTGGATCCACAAAAACAGATATCAGCGTAGAAATCTGCTCAAAATGCCATCCTTTTTTTACCGGAAAACAAAAACTGGTAGATACGGCTGGTAGAATTGAACGATTTCACAAAAAATATGAAAAATATAATAAAAAATAACCTGAAACCAGATAAAGATATGATCACACAATACAGCCACCTGAAAACCAGGTGGCTTTGTTTTGATGTTCTCTCTTGCAGAACCAAAAATCAATAACGCCTTGTGATATTATTTGTTTTTATTAGGGATGTAACGCTGAAGTTACAGAGAAATCAAAATGTTTGATAAATTATTAGGGGTGGAAGAAAGGTTTTTAAAGGTTGAACAACTGCTGAGTGATCCTGATGTACTCCAGGACAGATCAGCCTATCAAAAGTACAGCCGGGAACATGCGGATCTCAGCGAGGTTGTCACAACCTTTAGATCCTATAAAAAAATATTGGCAGACCTCGAAGACAGCATGGAACTTCTTAAGGACAGCGACCCGGATATGAAGGCTCTGGCAAAAGAGGAAATCGACTCTTTAACCAATGAAAAGGAAAAGCTTGAAACTGAATTAAAAAAACTTTTAACCCCCAAAGACCCTAATGATGAAAAAAACATCATCCTTGAAATCCGCGCAGGAACCGGCGGTGATGAAGCTGGATTGTTCGCCGCTGATCTGTTCAGGATGTATAACCGGTATTCGGAAAACCGGGGCTGGAAAGTCGAAATCATGAATAAAAACATCTCCGGCGCGGGTGGTTTCAAAGAAGTGATTGCCATGATTCATGGTAAAGGGGCTTACAGTGTCTTTAAATATGAAAGCGGCACCCACAGGGTTCAGCGTGTACCCACCACAGAGGCTCAGGGCAGGATTCATACGTCTGCGGTAACGGTTGCTGTTCTTCCCGAGGTGGAAGAGGTTGAACTCAATATCGACCTGAGTGAAATCAAATACGATGTTTTCCGGTCATCCGGTCCCGGAGGACAGAGCGTCAATACGACCGATTCAGCCGTTCGACTCACCCATCTGCCTACCGGACTCGTTGTTACCTGCCAGGATGAAAAATCCCAGCATAAAAACAAAGTGAAAGCCATGAAAGTTCTTCGGGCCCGCCTGTTGGACAAAATGACCCAGGAACTGCATGATGAACGGTCTGAAGAACGAAAAAGTCAGGTCGGTACAGGAGACAGAAGCGGCAGAATCCGGACCTATAATTTTCCACAGGGGCGTGTGACAGATCACCGGATCGGCCTGACACTTTACAAACTGGAGCATATTTTAGAAGGTAACATCATGGAACTGGTCGAAGGTCTGACAACCTATTATCAGGCCCAGGCAATGCAGAATGAAAGCTCAGCCAATTCATATGGAACCTGAGTGGACCATTATCAGCCTGCTGAAATGGACCGAATCCTACTTTGATTCACACGGAATCGACAGTCCGCGATTGACAGCGGAAATACTGTTAGCTCACACACTCAAGACAACACGGATCAATCTGTATATTCAACACGACAAACCCCTTTCCAGCTCAGAATTAATAAAATTCAAAACCCTGATTCAAAGACGAATCAATCGGGAACCGGTAGCCTACATCACTGGTTCAAAAGAATTCTGGTCACTTGATTTTACAGTAACAAAGGATGTCCTGATTCCCCGACCCGATACGGAATGTATCGTAGAGGCCACTCTCGCCCTCTTGCCAAACCAGCACTCAGACCAATCCAAAAAGATCCTTGATCTCGGTACTGGATCAGGCGCTATTATCATTTCCCTGGCTTCCGAACGTCCCCATAATTTTTACATTGCGACCGACTGTTCTCCCGCAGCAGCTATCCTTGCCCAAAAAAACGCTGCAAAGCATGGGCTTTCCGATACCGTTCATTTTTTATGCAGCAACTGGTTTGATGCGATCAACCCGAATAAACAACCTTTTGATATCATCGTCTCCAATCCGCCATACATTCCAACGGATATCATCCCTACACTTGCTCCGGAAATCAACCGGTATGAACCACATATCGCCTTGGATGGCGATCACGACGGACTTTCAGACATTCGAAAAATCCTCCACGCCGCTCCTGATTATTTAATAAATGAAGGATATCTGCTTCTGGAAATCGGTTTTGATCAAATGAATTCAGTTTTTGAAATCGCGGGGAATTCCAACTTTTACAACTGCATAGAATTCATTAAGGATTATTCAGGCCATCACCGTGTCCTTACGCTGAAAAAGAAGTAAAAAACGATTGCACAACATCTGATTATCTGATATTCATTTCAGGTTTACATATCATCCACACGTTTCTTGATCCGTTCCCCGGTGCTTTTTTCAGATCAGAAAAAAGTCGGGAACTGAGTTGACGGAAGCGGAGGAAACAACCAACATGAAAAGGGAGAAAACAATGGCCTACTTAACAATGAAAGAGCTTCTTGAAGCTGGTGTTCATTTTGGACATCAGACCAAACGGTGGAACCCCAAAATGAAACCATACATTTTCGGGGCACGAAATGGAATCTACATCATCGATCTGCAGAAAACCGTCCGCATGTTTAAAGGGATATATGATTTTGTTGTCGAAACAACCGCAAAGGGAAAACCCCTTCTGTTTGTGGGCACTAAAAAACAGGCGCGGGAATCCATATATGAAGAAGCAAATCGATGTGAGATGTTTTATGTCCACAACCGGTGGCTCGGAGGAATGCTTACCAATTTTCAGACCATCAAAAAAAGTATCGATCGTTTGAACCAACTGAACGATCTTGAAAATGATGGCTCCATTAACTTGTTTCCCAAAAAAGAAAGACTGAAACTCGGAAAAGAAAGAACAAAACTTGACAGCAGCCTTGGCGGGATTCGAAACATGCGCGGCATTCCCGGAGCAATTTTCGTTATTGATCCCAAAAATGAAACCATTGCTGTCCGTGAAGGTCGCAGACTTGGCATTCCGATCATCGCGATTGCCGATACCAATTGCGACCCGGATGATATTGACCATCTCATTCCGGGTAATGACGATGCGATCCGCTCCATCCGTCTGATCACATCTCGAATTGCAGATGCGTGCATTGAAGGGAGTCAGCGTTATGAAGAGAAACAGCAAGCTGTTACAGATAAAAAAGAAACAGCAATACCGAAGGCAAAATCTTCCAGTCTGCAACCTGGTGAACGAAAGGTTATTTCAGATGGATCAAAAGGCCCGGTGATAGAAATCATCAGAAAACCAACAGCTGACTATATCGAAGAAACCGATACCTTTGGTGAATCAGAATCGGCTGATGTTTAAATTACAGGAGAATTTTCATGTCAACAATCAGTGCAAAAATAGTAAAAGAGCTTCGGGATAAAACCGGAGCTGGTATGATGGATTGCAAGGAAGCCCTTACCGAATGCAACGGGGATATTGAAAAAGCAGTTGACTTTCTCAGAAAGAAAGGTATGGCAACTGCTTTGAAAAGAGCAGGTCGCGGGACATCGGAGGGAACCATTCAATCCTATATCCATCTAGGTGGGAAAATAGGTGTTATTGTCGAAGTTAACTGCGAATCCGATTTTGTGGCCAAAAATAATGATTTTATTGAATTCGCAAAAAACGTCGCCATGCACATTGCCGCAACCAACCCTGCTGGAATTCTACCCGAAGATGTTCCTGCAGAGGTTCTTGACCGGGAAAAAGCAATTTACCGGGAACAGGCCCTTGAGATGGGAAAACCTGAAAATATGGTTGATAAAATCGTGGATGGCAAACTGAACAAGTTTTATAAAGAATCGTGCCTGATGAATCAGGCTTATGTGCGAAATCCGGATATCACCATTTCAGATCTTCTGAATGAAGTAATCGCAAAGATAGGTGAAAATATAAAAATCGCTCGTTTTTCCCGATTCCAGATCGGAGGATAGGAGGCTTTTTGGCAACCCCAAATTACAAAAGGATTCTGCTGAAGCTAAGTGGAGAAGCCCTGATGGGAGATCAGGGCTTTGGAATCAGCCCGGATATGATCAAGTTTGTTGCAGATGAAATCCGGTCGATATACGACCTTGGTGTTCAGGTTGCAATTGTTGTGGGCGGCGGCAATATTTTCAGAGGTATTGCTGCAAGTTCATATGGAATGGACCGAACATCAGCGGACCATATGGGGATGCTGGCAACAGTGATCAACAGCATTGCACTGCAGGATGCTCTTGAAAAAAAAGGGATCCAGACCCGGGTCCAGTCTGCAATCTCCATGCATGAGGTTGCCGAACCCTATATTTTACGAAGGGCTGTCCGGCATCTTGATAAAGGGCGCGTTGTCATATTTGGAGCAGGAACCGGAAATCCCTATTTTACGACAGATACAGCAGCCGTTCTCAGGGCCCAGGAAATCCACGCTGAAATTTTTCTAAAAGCAACCAAGGTAAACGGGATATATGATTCTGATCCGGTTAAAAATCCGAATGCAAAGTTTATCAAGGAAACTACATACATGCATGTTCTGGAAAAGCAGCTGCATATAATGGATATGACCGCAATCTCTCTTGCCATGGATAACAAGCTTCCCCTTTCTGTTTTCAAACTTACGGATAAAGGGAACATGCGCAAGGTTGTTTGCGGTGAAAACATCGGAACCAAAATTACTGGATAAACGTTGACAATCACTAGTAGACAAACGAAACCAACAACAATCGGATGGTGAACCGCTATGATTGATTCAATTTTTGAAGAGACCAGAGAAAAAATGGGAAAAGCGCTTGCTTCCCTTGACAATGACCTGAAAAAAGTCAGGACCGGTCGTGCATCCCTGAATATCTTTGATGGTGTCCGTGTCGATTACTATGGAACATTGACGCCATTGAACCAGATGGCCTCTCTCGCTGTTCCGGAAAGTCGTATGATTACCATACAGCCCTGGGATGCAACGGTCATCAAAGAGATTGAGAAAGCCCTTTTAAAATCAAACCTGGGACTGACGCCTTCCAGCGACGGCAAAATAATTCGAATTGCAATTCCGCCCCTGACGGAACAAAGACGAAAAGAGATTGTCAAACAGGTTCATAAAATGTGTGAAGATCGGAAGGTTGTTATTCGAAATGTCCGGCGTGATTCCAATGAAATGGCAAAAGAGCTGAAAAAAGACGGGGAGATTTCAGAAGACGATAATTTCAAGGCTCAGGATCAGATTCAGAAGATAACCGACGAATTCATCAAGCTCGTTGATGACGCCTACAATAAAAAAGAGAAAGAGATCCTTGAATTCTGATACAATGAAGCAGGGGAATGATGATCTTGACCCTGCCCGATTGCCTGTTCATGTTGCCATCATAATGGATGGCAATGGTCGATGGGCAAAAAAACGGCTGTTGAACCGGGTCAAAGGTCATGAACAAGGATCTGAAACCGTACGTACTATTGTCCGGACAAGCCGTGAGATAGGCATTCAGTATTTAACCCTGTATGCTTTTTCCACTGAAAACTGGGAACGACCAAAATCGGAAGTGTCTGCCCTTATGATGCTTCTGAACCGTTTTTTAAAAAATGAACTCCAGGAGATGCAGGATAATGGCATTCGCCTTTTTGCCATCGGTCAACTGGATCGCCTGCCCCAACCCGTCAGCACTACGCTGAAAGAAACCATTGCCCTGACCCAAAACAATACCGGTATGCAGCTTACACTGTCTCTGAGTTATGGCAGTCGTACGGAAATTCTGGATATGGTAAGGAATATTGCACGGGAGGCCTGCCAAGGGAAAATATCAGCAGAGTTGATCACGGAAGATCTTATCTCCAGTCATCTTTACACCCGCGACATGCCGGACCCAGACCTCCTGATCCGCACCAGTGGAGAGATGAGAATCAGCAACTTCCTTCTCTGGCAGATCGCTTATTCTGAAATTTTTATTACAAAAACACTCTGGCCGGATTTCAGTAAGGAAGAGTATCTTCATATTTTAAAAGAATACCAGAGTCGTGATCGTAGGTTCGGTAACATAACAACATAACTTTTTTATGATTCACAGCGCATGAGCATTCTCATGCAGGTGAACAATAACAGTTACATTATGCATTTAAAAAGATGGATCACAGGGATTATCGCTGTACCCCTTCTGGCTGGAATCATTTATCTGGGGGGCATGGCATTTACGATTGTTATCGGGATTGTGTCTGTTATTGCATTATGGGAGTATTACCGGATTGTTTTCAATCCGGAACAGAAATCTCTGATCACACCGATAACCATTACCGGTTTTTTAACTGCTCCAATGATGATTTACGCCGCTCATGGAAACCATGTACATGCTATTCAGGGGATGATCATAATCAACCTGATTATTACTGCTTTTGCGGCAATTGTCCTTTTTAAGAATGATCCGTCCATACTCCAGGATGTTTTCAAACAAGCCCTTGGAATCATTTATGTACCTCTTCTGCTGACCTGTATCATACTGATCCGCAACAGCCCGGAAGGATCAACATGGATTTTTTTTCTGTTTTTTCTTGTTTTTTCAGCCGATATCGGGGCATTTTATGCAGGCTCTTTCTTTGGCAGACATAAACTTTGTCCATCGGTGAGTCCGGGTAAAACCATTGAAGGCGGCTTAGGAGGAATTATCCTGACCATCGTTGTCGGTATGGCGTTTCAATCCTTTTTCCTGCCGGGCATATCAACCTGGATTACATTCTGTCTCTGCATCTGTGTCGGGATCATCGGCCCTACCGGAGATCTTTTTGAATCGACCTTGAAACGTGTCGGAAATATAAAAGATTCCGGTTCCATTCTTCCTGGGCATGGTGGGATACTGGATCGAATTGATGCAATCCTGTTTGTACTTCCGGTACTCTATTTTTTTAAGGAGCATATTGTCTGACAATGGATCGGACCTGCCCCATCAAACATCTTTCAATATTAGGTTCAACCGGCTCGATCGGTAAAAATGTACTGCAAATCGTTGCAATGTTTCCGGACCGGTACATCATTGAAGCGCTTGCGGCAAAAAGTGATGTAGATCTGCTGGTCAAACAGATTCATCAGTTTCGTCCAAAACTGGTTTCCCTTTTTGACGAATCAACTGCAAATCAACTAAAAAAAAGATTGCCAAAGGATATCACTGTACAAATCTTGTTTGGAGATGAAGGTTACCATACCGTTGCAACCCACAGCAGAGTTGATATGGTGGTTTCATCCATGGTGGGATCTGCCGGACTTCTGCCAACGCTGGCAGCAATCCAAGCTGGCAAAGAGATTGCTCTGGCCAACAAGGAAACACTTGTCATGGCCGGAGAAATCATCATGCAGGAGGCAAAGAAAAACAATGTCCGAATCCTGCCGGTTGACAGTGAGCACAGTGCGGTCTTTCAGTGCATTTCCGGCCAGCGGAAATCCGACGTTGCCAAAATTCTGTTAACCGCATCCGGTGGGCCTTTTTTGCATCGCCCCAGGAAGACATTTGATTCCATTCAGATCAAAGACGCCCTGAATCATCCCAACTGGGAAATGGGAAAAAAAATCACCATTGATTCTGCCACGCTGATGAACAAAGGTCTGGAAGTGATTGAAGCCAAGCACCTTTTTGATATATCCGAGCAGCAGATTGAAGTAGTTATCCATCCCCAAAGCATTATCCATTCCATGGTTGCATTTCAGGACGGTTCCGTAATTGCGCAACTGGGTATCCCGGATATGAAAGGGGCCATTTCCTATGCCTTGTCCAACCCGGAACGGCTGGATCTGAACATGGGTTTTCCAGATTTCACGGGGCTCGGCTCCCTGACCTTTGAAAAACCGGATACAAAAAAATTCCCCTCCCTTTTATTT
>CAYTGW010000077.1:0-670 GCA_964437395.1 uncultured Desulfocicer sp. | reverse complement strand
CAACTGGGTATCCCGGGTATGAAAGGGGCTATTTCCTATGCCTTGTCCTGGCCTGAACGACTCCCCATCAACCAGCCGGTGCCGGATTTTGCCGCCATCGGTAGACTGGATTTCGAACGCCCGGATCTGGAAAAGTTTCCTTGCCTTGCCCATGCTTTTGAGGCATGCAGGATTGGAGGAACCCTTCCGGCAGTATTGAATGCGGCCAATGAAATCGCTGTTCAAGCCTTTTTGGATCAAAAACTGGCCTTTATTCAAATTCCGGATGTCATCAGACAAACCATAAATCTCCATCGGATTGACAAACAACCGAACTTGTCTGATATTACAGAGGCAGATCAATGGGCCAGGAATCAGGCCCGGGAGGTCATCACAAACATTTAAAACACAGGAGAAAATCCTGTATCGGAACTGGTCTCAATATGAGTTATTTTTTTTCATTTGTCATTGTCCTGGGGGTTTTAATTTTTGTTCATGAGCTGGGGCATTTTCTGGTTGCCCGTCTGTTCAGAGTCGGCGTTGAAAAATTTTCTCTCGGCTTTGGGCCGAAGATTTTTGGAAAAAAGATCGGAATCACGGATTACAGAATTTCCGCCATCCCTCTTGGCGGGTATGTAAAAATGGTCGGCGAAGAACCAGATGCTGAACTTGATCCCACGGACATCCCCCT
>CAYTGW010000076.1:258-16413 GCA_964437395.1 uncultured Desulfocicer sp. | reverse complement strand
ATGGCCCCCATATTGACCAGAGCAATCAGAACGGTGATCGCAAATATATCCACCATGGACCAGCGACCGATGGCTTCCGTGATCCGGTAAATCCGTGTCCGGTCTTTCTGACGCCAGGTTGTTTTCAACTGGACGCTGATCAGCAGAAAGCTTAAAATGACCAGTTTCAGCAACGGAACGAAAATACTGGCTGTAAAAATGATCAATGCAAGGGGCCACATTCCGGTTTTGATAAAATAGATTACTCCGCTCAATATGGTATCGGTTGTATAATCTCCAAACGAAATAATATTGGTAATCGGAAAAACATTTGCAGGAATGTAAAAAATGACAGCCGTCAGTATGAGTGCCCAGGTACGGGAAATGCTGTCCTGTTTTCGTTTATGAAGTCTGGCACCGCACCGTTGACAGATAAATTTCTCTGTTTTTTGGTCATCCGGACAGACCAGACCGCAGATATGGCATTGTATCAAATCCATATCACAATTTTCTTTATTTAACGGATGATCTGCAACCACTTCACATTTCTCCCAGATCAGGAGAGGGTTGAATGTATAAAAGATGGCTGCCTGGACAAAAGTGAAAGCCATGAGCGCGAATAAAGAAATTCCAGCCGTGATTTCCCCGTCATTGGAAAGCTTAACAACCGTTACCAGGATACCCAGCATGAAGATTTCGACCATGCTCCAGGGTTGAAATACTGTAACAATACGCATGATCCGGGGGACTCCGGGAACTTTCAGTCCGAATTTCAGCGGAAGCAGGATATAAAGCAGCCCAAGCAGGTGAAATGCCGGAGAAAGTATTGTCGATAGAAAAACCAGAAGTCCGATGGGCCACCATCCCTGGATAAAAAACATCTCAATACCGGTGATCAGAGTGGTTTCCTGCAATTGACCGCTCATGCGGAATGTCAGAAATGGGAATGAGTTGATCAGAATAAATAAAATAATTCCGGCCAGGATCAGCGCCAGTGTTGTATCGGTGTTGCCTTTTCCGGTTTTCTGCAAAACCGCATCGCACTGGACACACCGAAGGGTTCCCGCCATGGGGATGTCTGGCTTTTTCTGAATCAGATCACAATCATGAAAGAAGTTGGATGCATGCGAAAATAGATACTAAAGCCATGTTTTTCTGTCAAATGGATCTGTATTTTAATTTTTCAGCGGTTGAAATCTTTTCCCTTTTGGTGAATATAATAAAACACTTTTTAATGTACAATTCCCTTTGAAGGGGGATACAGGGGGATGTAACGACAGATGTTCGGAATTACACTGATACTGATCAGCACCATCATCCATGCTTATGTTTTCTGGCGTATGCTATCCATGCCTATGATCATGCACTGTCTGTCCGGCAGACAGATCGCAGGCTTGGGTATCAGTCTCTGGATAGTGTTATGTCTATCCCGTTTTAATGGTCATGACCATTCCGGGAAACTCGCCTATATTCTGGAACTGATTGGAATGAACTGGCTGGGGATCCTTTTTCTGATTTTTTTCACGCTGTTCGCCGCGGACATTCTGACCGGTTTTGGCTTTCTTTTTTCCGGAGCTGTTTTGAAAATCCGTGAAGCAGCATTGATTGCCGGAATCATGCTTTCTCTGATCGCGCTTGTTCAGGGAACCCGGTTGCCTGTCATTGAAAATTATGAAGTCCCCATTCCGGGATTACCCAGAAATCTGGATGGAAAGGTGATCATCGCTGTTTCCGATTTTCATATCGGTTCCTTACGGGGCGGCAACTGGCTTAAAGCCTGTGTTGAAAAGATTCAGCTTCACCGCCCGGATCTGGTATTTTTATTGGGTGATGTTTTTGAAGGTCACGGCCTTCCGGATCAGGCCATCATGACCGTTCTGTCTCGACTGTCGGCACCCTTTGGAGTCTATGCTGTTCTGGGGAATCATGAATTCAACAGCAATGAAACGGAAATAGCCCGCCTGATGGAAACCAATGGGATTCAGGTATTGCGGAACCGATGGATTCAATTACAACCCGGGCTTGTTCTGGCAGGAATTGATGATCTTCGAAGTTTTTCAAGACACGTAGATACAAAAACAGATCTGCTTTCAAAAGCCCTGGCTGATCGTCCTGAAGGTGCGACCATCCTTCTTTCTCATCGACCGGATCAGATGGAAAAAGCAGCCGGCTTCGGAGTTGATCTGATGCTTGCCGGACATACCCACGGTGGACAGATCTGGCCCTTTGATTATATAACAAAGCGATTTTTCCCCTTGCTGGAAGGGGAGTTCCGGATTAACGGAATGACGATTATCATATCCCGTGGAACCGGAACATGGGGGCCGCTTATGCGCCTCTTTCACCCGGGTGAAATTTCACATATAACACTGAGAAGCAAAAATAAGTAAATGTTCTGATCAATGAAAGGGGAAAAATGAAAAAAGTAACTATCCGGTTTTGCCGGATTTGACTCCACAATCGGATCTATGCAGCCCGTGTGGCTGATTATATCAAGGAAAATGCCGGGATACATGCCTCACTCGATCCCAAAGGGAAAATGGGTGAATTGACCGTCTGGGTTGAGGATAAACTGGTTGTGACTAAAGGTCTGTTCAGATTTCCGGATAAACAGAGCGTTCTGGAGGCCATTCAAAAGGAAATGGCGTTATAATTCATAAGAATGCGTTATGCCGGATCCATCATTCAGGACTCCGATCCTGTACCGGTATAACGCAATTCGTCTATTTTTGTTAAGGTGGTATTAACTCGGCAAATGAATACGTCATTCCGGCCTGAGCGAAGCGAAGAGCCGGAATCCAGGAAGGCTGCTGAGAATACTGGATTCCAGCTTTCACTGGAATGACGGGATGGTTGATAGGAAATTCATCCCTTTTTTTCTAAGCTTGTTTGCAACACCCTTTAATGAACAGCTTCATGGCACCTGCTATGGAAGGCAGGTTTCACACTCCAGGTTTTTCCATTTACCTTCAAGCCATGGAGAATGCGTGCCAAATGGATTGTTCACCATTGTCCGTACCCATTCTGCAAAACGAACACCGCCTGCGGACTCCTCGGTATAAAATTTGGGAGACATCATGATGGTGTGATCCATTCCTGCAGCTATGTAATAACGATAGTTCGGTGAATCCGCTGCTGTGTTATAGGCATAATCTATCATTGTGTAATGCCATTCACCTATGACCTCCGGTGGAATCGCCAACCATGCAAGGGGGTTGTTTACATTCTTCATTATATTTAAAAAAGTAATCTGCGTTCCATCATAGGCTGTTGTGTATTGAGCGAATTTGCTCCATGGGTATTCGGCAGCAATTTCAGTAAACAGAAACTCCATGTTCATGCTTGGATCATATCCATCCGGAAAAATCCAGTCAGGCATCTGTACATTCCAGTTCGGGATGCCTTCCGTAGGAAAGGTTCCTCCCATGACACCATTGCCGGCATCTCCCAGGAGATAAACCATTGAAAGTGGATATGCTTTCCTGATGTATGGATAAGAGAGTGTTGCCCCGTAACTTCCGGCACTGGAACCGGTAACAAAAATTTTACCGGGCATACGAACATTGTCTTTCAAATATTTCAGGACAGCCTGAAAATTCACAAAACCGCGATGCTGTATTGTAAACGGGGCAGAGGGTATTCCATAGGCCGCCAACCATCCCAATGGATCTCCCTCATATACTGTATCCTGAGCACCCCAGAACAGGTCTCCGGAGCAGTAGGGGATATAAACAAATCCCCAGTTTTTAAATGGGTTATCGCTTTTTGTTGTATCAAATATTCCCATTCCGATGTTTTCATCTGAAAACATGGGCAATACTTCCTGTTGTTGCTGAGTGCATGTTGATTCCAAACCAAGAGCTGAGTAAGCCCCACATGTCAGCGGGTCCCAGCACGCACCGCCGCCTTGAAAAAAAACAACCAGTTTGTTTGTTGTTCCGCCTTTTACAAAGAAAGTAAATTTGTCAGAAGTAGTGCCTGGAGCACCTGTACAAGCCGGTGAGAGGCCGTTCAGCTCAAACCCATAGTCTGCAGGATCTATTTCTGTCCATTCACCGGGTAAACCACCGGCAAGAGCCGTGGAAACAATTAATAAATACGATAAAAAATACAGAATGATCTTAGAAAATGCAAAGCGTTTCATGTGGCCCTCCTTTTTGCTGATACATAAAAAATACTTATCTTTTTAGAACCTGATATGTAATTGCAGTATTGCTTGTCTGGTTATTAGCTCAACCTCCGCCTGATTCCGATAAGACCCATCAAGCCTGAAGAAAAAAGCCAGAAAGCCGCAGGGATTGGAACCTGACTGATTTCGATTTCAAAAAAGGTTGAATGTCCTTCATCCCATGCTTCAATTAAATTAAATGTATCTTGCTGAAATTCCATTGTGAAAGTAATATCAAATGGTTCATTCTCAAATACCCCATATCCATCTACCGTCAAGTTACCGGAGCCTACATAAGAATACACAGAATTATAATATAAGTATTTGTTGTTAAATGCGAAGTTTTGTGTCCAACCACTTCCATAATGCAAATCCCCATCAAACAAGAGTTGCCCATCACCTATATACGTAGCTTCCATTGGCTGATAGTAATAAGTATTGGCACCTTCAACAGCAAACCATCCAGCCTCTACAGTTCCGGAAGTTCTTGTACCTTGAATTGTCCATTGGGCGCCACTATCACCTATGCTTGTCCAGACAATTTCGCAACCAATGCCTATAGGCCATGTGCCATGCCAATCTTGATGATATTCTCCATTTCTTAAGGTATCACCTCCGGGCATTGCTCCAATCTGAGTTGTATCCCAGGAACCTTCACTGAGAGCTGCTGCGGCAATACTAGAGAAGAAAAAAAACAAGCTGATTAAAAAGAATAAAATTCGTCTCATTGCATTTATCTCCTTTATATAAAGATTAATAACAAAAGCCGAGCCACCTTATTAAGGCAACCCGGCTTTCTCGGAAAGATCCGTGGTTTTCCGTCCCTGCTTCACAACAGGTTTGGCTTTGTCTTATTCTTTAATTAAAAAATATAACAAGTAGTTATACATTTCAGCAGGAGCATCAGATGATCTGTACAGTTCTGTTTTTAAAAATTTTTCAACGCAGCAGGATGATTGGTCAATTTTTCAGCTATTAATAGTCGCATATCCAATCAAAGTATAAATGTCAATTCATTTTGTAAAATCAATTTTTAAATATTGAGAGAAATTTGCGATTGAGAGAATTGATCATATGAATTTATGTATATTTGTATTTCAGATTTCGAAATATCGCTCTTTATATAATTTTTTCCATAAGGTTTGTCATTATGGCATCCACACGGATAACCAGATCTTTTTTTTCCTGTGGATTCAATCCATATTGACCAAAGCGGGTACGATAATGAAGATGAAGTGCCGGCAAGAGCATAGCAGGAGAAATTGTTTCCGGTGCGGTTTCCTCAATTCTGATCATCCAGTGACGCAGGGTCTCCCAGGGATGACGCTGGAAACCGAATTCATTTAATTGTTTCTCAACCTGATAAAATTCAGATCGGGCTTCAATCCGATCGTTCATACCGGTTTTCCGATCAGATAATCGTTGAACACGTTGTATCTTTTTCTTTGAATAGATTCTTCTCAGCAGTATGACCGCAAGCATTATCAGCAGTAGTGGGCTGTACTTTTTCCATACTGTTGATTCACTGCTCCATCGCCATTCCGAAAACCGGTACAAGACATATGACAACATGTCAGAAATCTTGTTCAGTCCGGATATGTTTTCCTCTTCTTCTAAAACCCAGGAGGAAGGTGTTGTATCAAAATTCTGCCATTTCCCCTTTACATAAACCAGGGTCCAGGCATGGGCATGCCTGGACCGGACGACAATTCTGTCTTCAATCCGGCTGTATTCATGGGCCAGGTATCCTCTGGTATACCGGGCGGGAATTCCACAAGCACGCAACACTAGAACCGTTGCTGTCGCAAAATATTCGCAATGCCCGGATCGGGTAGACAGGAGGAAACGGGATATGGGAGAATGCTCTGCGTGTTGGGTTGCAAGATCAAGCGAGTAGGTGAACTTTTCCTGAAAAAAAGATTTCAATACCGGCAAAACCTCATCCGATGATTTGCCGGACAATCCCAGCCCGGCAATGAACCGGGATATTCCCGGCAGTTCCTCCAGCGGAACCTGCAAATCCTGATGATCCGGCGGCCGGTCGTCTGCGGATTCCCGTCCATATCGAACCATGTATTGGATCAGTCCTGGTCCTTCTTCAACCATCACCGCTCCAAGATTGTTTTTTTTCAGTCTCAGCCCGGCGGCCATGCTTTCCATCTCAAATGCACTAGCAGGTAACTTCAGGATACCGTTGCCCTGTTGCAAATAGGAGTTGACTGTCAGCGTATCCGCATTCGTTTGTCTGACACCCAGCTTCCATGTCTTATCGTATTTTTCCGGTTTTATCTCTGTGAATTCAGATCCTCCGGCAAACCAGGTCGATGAAAAATAACGGTTGTAGGATGCTTCACGCATTAATATTCCGGGTGATACATCTTCGTTCCCATCAACCCGATAAACAATCCGGCTGGATTGCTTTACCTCGCCAATCTCACCGATTGCTGTTGTGCTTTTTTCCGGATTGGTATCGACTAGAAACAGATCACTGGCCCAGCTTATCAGGAGCCCCTGCATGTGATTCAAACCAATATGCACCATGTACCCCAAAGATCCTGCCATGAATATCAATCCACACCAGACAGTGAACGGATATCTTCCGGATCGATGCGGTAATAGAGCCCAGGCAGCCAGAAGCAATAAACAAAAGTAAAACACGGCTGTCCGATGATTTGAAGAAGCGGCAGCAATGATACAGAGAATAAAATAGGGATAGGAGAAATTGATTGCCGCTACGCGCTGATCCTTATCCAATGTATTTTTCCGGGTAAGCATTAAGAATGCCCGGATATCGATTTTCCCTTCCGTACTGTATTCCTGAGCTGCAAGCAGCGGAAGGGTGATCAAAGGAAGCCACTGGATAGTAAGCATGATGATGGCACGTGGATGAGTGAATAAAACATAGACAGCGATACCAAGCAAAAATAGGGTTGTGATATCCGAAATTCTGTAAAAGTCGGAAAGAGATAACACCCACCTGGACTGGATAAAACGGGCACCCTCAACAACCAGAATCATGAGAAGGGATAGAAATAATAAACCGGTTTGCCAGCCCCAGAGAAGAAGCGCCGCGCCGATGAGGAAAGGGGGCGTTTTCATAGCAAGGTCAGCCCTTTCTCAATATCACCGACCTGAACTGCATGAAAACGATGGATGTTGTTTTTCATGGGGCCGGGATCCTGCTGGATGCTGCCCGGATCATCTTCGGTTACGACGATGACGATCGATGGTAAACCATGATTCAGCAGGTTTTGGATGAAATTTTTTCTTTCCTGATCCCAGGAAAGCAGAATGCAGATACACCCGCTCAGCAAAGAAACGGATTGTATGACCAGAGGTTGCAGCGATTCAATGGTTTTATCGCTGCATGTCCGGACGCAGGAAAGAATTTCCATCAGTTTTTCTGTACCGGCCATTCCCCTTCCGGAAGAAAAACAGTACGCCTCTGTATTGACAAACATCAGATCCAACAACGATTCCCGGGTTTGTAATGTGCAGACCATCGATGCTGCTATCGAGACCGCTTCTTCAAAAACATCGCTGTAAAGCTTTTTCTGGAAGGTATCTAGGATCAGGGCATGCCGGACAAAAAACTCATCCTGGTACTCCCGGATAATCAGTTCATTGGTTTTGGCCCAGCTCTTCCAGTGAATCTGTTTCATGGGATCACCAGGGCGGTACTGCCTCAGAGAAAGAAATTCATTGGAGTCACCGACCGATGATGCCATGGAGATTCCACCGGAGTGGTATTTCCGGGTTCCTTCCAGTGAAATATCCGGAATTTTATAACGCTTTGGCAATACAAGGATCTTTTGCAGGTTTGGGATGACATGAAAAGATTTGCAGAGACCCAATGGTTCCGGACGAAAAATAGTGATCCCGGCCAGCCGGAGATATCCCCGTTGCCTGGGAATGGTCTTTACACTCACTTTCCCTTCAGCATCGGGCAACAGTTCCGGAATCGGGGTCTCTTTGATCCATGTTTTGGTATTCCTTTCGATCAGCCATATCCACCTGTGGAAAAGCACCTTTCGATCCCAGATATTCCGCTTTTCTTCACCCGGTTCTCTTGCCTGGATAAAGGTCTGGAAAGAAGGGCGGGGATCCTCCGTATTTTCATAACAATATAATCCTTTCTGTTTTCTGCCGGTCAGGTTGCGAATCCGGATATCATATGTCAATGGTTCACCGACAGTGGCGACCCTGGGGAGTTTTCGATCAACGGTGAACTGTATCCGAAAGGAAAGGCTGAGGATCATCGCAAAGATCAGGAGCGGAAGCAGAAATGAAAATATCTGATAAATCAGGCTCTGGCCGGTATCGATTCCCAGTCCTGCTGTTATGAAGATCGTGACCAGAACCAATGAACCGGCGCTGGTGAACCGTCTTTTGCGCCAACGGGATGATGAATAAAAAGCACTGTAGCTTTTATACAAAAAGTGTTTCATAGGGTTGGCAATTTTTTAAGTCCCATAGTCCCTGTCAGAACGAGATGATTTTCTTCATGTCGGAACAGGGATGGAGAAGATGATCTCCTCAACGATTCTTTCCGGAGTCTGCCCGGAAAATTGAGCCTGTGCGTCCATGACAAGCCGGTGAGCAATCACAGGAACAGCAATCTCCTGGATATGATCCGGAGAGACAAAATCATATCCATCAAAAAGCGCAAGGGCCTTGACCGCTTTCATCAGGGAAAGAGATGCCCGCGGACTGGCTCCCAGTTGAACGCTGGTTTTGTTTCTGGTAGCTTTCACAATTTCGACGATATACTGTTTTAACTCCTCTTTGATAAAAATTTTCTGGACAGCGGCTTTTAATAATAGTACATCATTAATCGTGACACAGGGGCTAATATTTTCGATCGGATGTGTTATATTCTGATCGGTCAATATCGCCACTTCTTCTGCTGTATCAACATATCCCAGGCTTAACTGAAGCGCAAAACGATCCATTTGAGCTTCGGGAAGCGGGTAGGTTCCGCGGGATTCAATGGGATTCTGCGTTGCAATCACAAAAAATAGAGAATCAAAGGCGAAAATTTTTCCGTCAATACTGACCTGCCGCTCGGCCATAGCCTCAAGAAGTGCGGACTGAGTGCGTGGTGAGGCCCGGTTGATTTCGTCTATCAATAAAATATTGGTGAATATCGGCCCCTTATGAACCCGGAAAAGCCTCTCCTTTGGATCGAAAATCGAAACACCGATAATATCCGACGGAAGAAGATCGGGTGTGAACTGGATGCGCTTGAAATCCGTATCAATGGACAGGGCCAGTGTTTTGGCCAGTGTGGTTTTTCCGGTTCCAGGGAAATCTTCAAGCAATACATGCCCGCCACTGGCAAAACCAGCCAGCAGCAATCGAATGGCATTTGACTGCCCTTTTATGACTTTCTGAATATTGCCGGAAATCTTTTGATACGTCTCATATGCTGAAGAGTATTCCTCTGATGCCATTATAGTAAAGTACCTCCCAGTCATTTTTTCAGAGCTAATTTCAAAACGATGAAAAACCGTCACACCGGCGAAGGCCGGTTTCCAGAAAAGAATTGAAAATACTGGATTCCGGCTTTCGCCGGAATGACAACAAGCAACTTTTGAAACTGGCTCTTCAGTAATAAAAAACGTGGATTGAACTACATTCAGGTTATAACAAGAATGCTTGTATTTTTCAACCTTTCCACTTTTGAAGGACAGGGTAACCTCATTTGGAATTTAATCCGTTTTTATTCCCACCTTGAGGGAGGTAGGGGTGTGTTTCTTTTTTTTATAAAAACCTTATTCTTGTTTCCAGTTTATTTTCTGTGTATATACTGAATGGAATCAATGATCTGTTTTTCTAATATTATTTACCTGATTTACGAAAGTTTAACAATTCATAAATACATAGGGAAATCATCATGCCGGTAATCACCTGGACAGAAGATATGCTTGTACATGTTGAAAAAATTGACAACCAACATAAAAAGTTGTTTGCACTTCTGAATGATCTGAATGATGCCATGAAGCAGGGAAGAGACAAGGAAGTACTGTTCAATACCATTACTGCTCTGGTCGATTACACATTTTATCATTTCATGACAGAAGAAAAATATCTGGATCAGTTTCAATACCCGGAATCAGCCCATCATAAAAACGAACATCAATATTTTGCAGAAGAGGTCACCCGGTTTAAAAATGAGTTTGATCAGGGAGAAAAGACCCTTTCCAAAGATATCATCCAGTTTCTGAAAAGCTGGATAATCAACCATATCAAGAAGAGCGATCTGAAATACAGCCCTTTTTTGAATGCCAGGGGAATAACATAGCATGCTGATTATGGAAAGATCTAAGGGTAGTATCAATCACTCAGAGGAAGTTGATTCGTTTATCACCAAGGGTTGCCGCGCAATACAATGGCAGAAATGTCAGTTTTTGTTCTTTGATTGTCTTATAGGTTCCGCTGTATAGTATCAGTCCCTTCGGGCAATCGGGATATTTTTCCATCATCAGGTGAATACTGCGCAAACTTCCACCTGTTCCGGATTTTACCTCAACCGGGTAAATCTTCCCGTTCCGAACCACAAGGTAATCAACCTCTGCATTGCTGCCGCGGGCTTCCCGTGACCAGTAGAACAACTCGGAGCTGTGCCAGACCATGAGTTCCTGGCCGACAAACTGTTCAGCCAGTTTGCCTCTGTACATTGCCGGAAGATTTTTCTGTTTCAATTCCAATTCCACCGGAACCTGGCACATTCGCTGTAACAGACCGATGTCCAGCATCAATGCTTTAAATTTTTTTGGATTGGCGGATGCACCCAATGGAAGACCGGAAGGATCGCAGGACGGAATTTTATGAATGACTTTTGCTTTTGCCAGAAGATCAAAGGTTTTGCGATTTGTCGGACCCGTATGCCCGTCATCCAGACGGGTGTACTTAATCTATTCGGAAGCGTGTCTTGCCACGTTCAGAAAAACCGAATCAAGGCAGGTTTTGTCAATCTGTGGCGTATATTTGGAAAAGTCATCGCGATAAGCGTCAAGGATTTCCGATTGAACCTGGAATGTCTGGACCATTGAATCTGTATCACGATATGTTTTGATGCATTTTCATATCCAGCACACGGTCGCAGATCCTTTCCAGCAGCGCGCTGTCATGACTTATGGCAAGAACACCGATGTTCTTCTTTTTTGCAAGTTTTAAAAGCATGTTCCATATCTGAGCCTGCGTTACGGCGTCCAGCATGGTGCTGATTTCGTCTGCAATCAGGTAACGGGTTCCTGGTCCAAGTGCCCTGGCAAAAATGATCCGCTGCAACTCACCGCCACTTAATTCATGGGGAAATCGTGTCAACCATTCCGGGTCCAGTCCAAGCTCTTTTATCAATGCATCCGCGTGGCTGTTGCCTTCCTGAATGATTTTCCGGATTCGCCATTTCGGGTTAACGGCAAGTTCCGGATTCTGTAAAATCATCTGGACAGGACAATATCCTTTTGCAGGCAAGGGTTTTCCATCAATCAGAATGTTTCCGGAAACCGGGTTGAAAAAACCGGACATGATTTTGCCAAATGTTGTTTTGCCGCACCCACTGGGCCCGCTGAGGCCTGTAATCTGCCCCGGCGCTATGGCAATACTTGCAAGATAAAACACCCAATCTGCATTGGAATGATACCGGAATGACAATTGATCTCCGTTAAGCATAAAAACACCTCACAAATCCGTCTGCTGTCGGTTTGACCGGCGGTGGCTTTATTCCGCAATCCTTTGTTGCCATGAGGCAGCGGTCCACGAACAAACACCCCAGGGGCGATGCGCTTAAAACCGGCTGTGATCCGGAAATGGATGTAAATCCGTTTTGCGGTAAGGCATCCCAGAGCGCCCTGGTGTATGGATGCTTCAGATTCCTGCCATCTCCTGAAAAATTGCCTGCAAATGTTTCTTCAACTGTGGTGCCGGCATAGAATACAACCACCTTATCCGCGATTGTTAAAGACTGAACAAGGTCATGGGTAATCAGCAAAACTGCTTTCCCGGAATCCGCCTGTTTCCGCAAATAGGACAACACCTCAGAGGCTGCTTGTTCATGCAAACCCGGGAGCGGCTCATCCGCGATGATGAGATCTGCATTGCCGGCTGCCGCCACGGCCATCAGCACTCTCCTGGCCATACCTCCGGACAGTTGAAAGGGAAAAAGACCGGCGATCCTATCCGGCAGATGAAACCGGTTCAGGATTCCGTTCACATCCATTTTCTGTTTTTTTCTGCCGGCCAGACAGCCTGCCCTTTGAATCTGATTGCCCACCCGCATGAGGGGGTCAAGACTCCCGATGGTCTGGGGAATCAGAGTCATTTCTTTTCCCCGAAGATTTTTCTGCCGTTCAGGAGTAAGAGGCTGTCCTTTGAAGAGGATGTCCCCGGTGTATTGGGAATTTTGAGGCAGGATACCCAGAACCGCATGGGCCAGAAGACTCTTTCCGGAACCGCTGGAACCGATAACAGCCACTACCTGACCCGGATTCACCTGCAATTCCAGATCGCTTGTTATCCGGATCTGTTTTTCAATCCATCCGGCTTCATATGTCGTAAAACAGATGGATAAGTTATGCACGGTCAGCATGAATCAGCTCCTTATGATTCTCGGGTTGATCCAGTCCCTGATCTGTTCGCCCAGTATGTCGAACAGTTTGACCATTAACAGAAGACAGGCACCGGGAATGACAGCCAGCCACCAGTATCCTGTTGAAAGATGGCGCAGGGATTCGGACAGAATAATACCAATAGCCGGTGAGTGAGGCGGCAGCCCCACGCCGATGAAACTCATGCCGGCTTCATGCAGGATCGCATGGGGAAAAAGGAGAATAAATCCGACAAGGCATTGCGGAATCAGATGGGGAAGCAGATGATGCCGCGCAATCCAGAAATTGGAATATCCCAGCTTTGATGAGATATGGACATAATCCGCGCTCAGCAGTTGCAGAACTTCCGCCCGGATGACCCGTGCCAAGGACGGCCAGTGGGTGAGGGCTACCCCGATTACAACACCCTTGGCGCCGCCGCCGACCGCAAACGATATCAGCACCAGAAAAACCAGATGGGGCAGGCTCAGAAACAGGTCGATCACCCATGTGATCATGGAATCGATCATACCGCCGGACAAGCCTGAGCATACGCCCAATATTATGGCGATCAGGGTACTGAACAGAGATGCAACGAGACCGATGGTAAGGCTCAGATTCAATCCCTTGACAACACGGGTAAACATGTCCCGCCCCAGCCAGTCCGTACCAAATAGATGATGGGTATGGGGAGGGTGATTGCGCCATTCCAGGGATGACCGGAGGCCCTGGTCACTGATTCCATGGTCCGCCGCAATGATCATCAGAAATGTGAAAACACAGATACCGATGACACACATCGCTGTCAGCCGTTTGTTCTTGAAAAACGATTGATGGTTTACCGTTTGTATGATCATTTGATTGCTCCTTGACTGTTCGTCGTCCCGATCCGGATGCGCGGATCAATTACCGTATACAGGATGTCTGCAATTGTATTGCCGGTAAAAACAAAAACAACACTGAACAAGACAATTCCCAGAAGCAGGGGCACATCACTGGTAAGAGCAGCCTGAACCGTGGCCTGTCCCAGTCCGGGATAGGCAAATACGGTTTCGGCCAGCAAGGAGCCGCCGAACAGTTCACTGAAAGATGCAAATTGCAGGGTAAGGGCCGGAAGCATGATATTGCGGATACCGTGGTGCCGGACCGCACCTGCTTTATTTTCCCCCTGGCTGAAAGCAAAAAGCATGAAATCACTGTGCATCACTTCGATCAGTTTTTGCCGGGTATGAAGCGTTATGTTGGCCACTCCGATGATACTCAAGGTGAATGCCGGCAGTATCAGGTGATAGAGCCGTTGCCCCAGACCGACTTCCGCAAGCGGAACACCGGGCGGCGTGGCACAACAGATGGGCGTCCACTCCAGCCATACGGAAAAAACAATCAGCAGCAGCATGCCCATCCAGAAAGCAGGAGTGGAAGCCAGGGTGTAGGCATAGAACCGGATGATCTTATCGATGAAAGATTTATGGGCCGCACCGGCGACAACACCCAGAATAAAACCCACGATTCCTGATATGACCCAGGCCGCGGTCATCAGCCACAGAGAAGTCATGAAGCGGTCGGCAATCACCTGGACAACGCTTTTATTGTAAATAAAGGAATGGCCGAGATTTCCGGCAATAACCTGTCGGAACCATTTTATATAACGGGTTGGAAGAGGGCTGTCCATTCCCCATCGCTGTTCGATTTTTTCCTTCTGGGCTTTGGAGATGGTCAGCATATCCGCTCCGATATAGGCCCTTACCGGATCTATGGGTGAAAAGCTGACCATGACAAAAGATAGGACGGAGATGGCAATGATGATACCGGACAAATGAAGAATTTTTGTGAACAGCAGTTTTCGTATCATTTTCTTTCCCGTTTGTCTGTAACAGATGTCTCTTCCCATTGCCAGGACAGGATGGTGGCGGTTATGTTCATTCCATGTTCATGTGGCTCGACCGGAAGTTTACCCATCTTCAGACGCTGATCAACAAAATAGGTGTGATCCAGGTTGACCAGCCAGCACCAAGCAGCGTCCCCTCTGGTGGTGAAACCGGTTTTCCCGTCCCATTGAGCCTTTTTCCAGAAAGGGATGGCATCGGCATCCGATGTTGCATTCATTGCCTGCTCCAGATACTGATCGACCGCCGGATTATGATACCGTCCGGCATTATAGACATCCCAAATCCGCGGACTGTGGTACATGTTATACATTTCCAGGGGATCAAGACTTCCGAAACCGAACAGAACTGCATTATGATGCATCATCTTATAGATATCATCCCAGCTTCTGCCCATGATATCAACCTGGATGCCGATCGCCTTGATCTGATCTGAAACGGCTATGGCAAGGGATTGACGGATGCTGTCATCTGAAGGGTAGTAGATGGTGAAGGCCGCCTTGAGACCTTTTTTTTCGACAATTCCGTCCTTGTCCGAATCCAGCCATCCACCTTCTGCCAGTATTTCTTTTGCTTTATGAAGATCGTTGTCCTGAATCAGAGCATTTGGTTTTTCCCAGGGAAGGCTGGTTGCCGGTGTCTGACATGAAGAACCGAATCCTTCCAGAATACCATCTACCAGCGCCTTCCGGTCTACCGCGTAATTGATGGCCTTTCGGATGGCAGGATCTGCCGTGACCGAATTGCCCACAGGATTTCCATCCGGTGTTTTCTCTCCAATGTCAGGGATGCAGGGAAAGCATATCCCGCGATTGTCCACACTTTTTACCGCGTACAGGGTCATACCGGGAATTTTTTGAACAGCCAGGGATTGAGGCACACGGATCAAGTGTACCTTACCCGCTCTTGCCGCTGCAAAGGCTGTCTGCTCATCCATATCCAGAAAAACGATCCGGTCGATTCCTGATTTTTTACCGTAATAGAGGGGATTGGCCTCTATGATCAGCTGCTGTCCTTCATCCCACTTCACAAGCCTGAACGGGCCTGATCCGACAGGCTGTCGTGCATAATTTTTATCATAAGCATGTTTGGAAACAATTCCCAGCGTGATCAGCTTATGGATAAATGTACTGGCGGGGTGTTTCAGATGCAGTTCCACCTCATTCCTGCCTTTGACCATAGCCCTGTCGAGAAATGTCAGGTCGGTCTTTCCAGCGCTTTGTGCAGCCTGGTTATAAGTAAAGGCGACATCCTCGGCAGACACCGGTCTGCCATCGGTAAACACGGCATCTGTTCTGATTTGGACTGTCCAGCACTTTCCATCCTTTGAAACCCGGTAATCCATGGCAAGGTCGGGAATGATTCGCAGGTTTTCATCTCTTTTGAACAAAGTACTCTGAAACAGGGGCATCCCATATCTTCCCCAGCCTTGGATCGGGTCAAAGCCTTCACGGCTGATTGAGCCCAGTGCAACGACAAGCTCAATCGGTTTTTTTTGATTTGCTGTTTCAGCGGCAGCCGGTTTTTCATA
>CAYTGW010000076.1:0-248 GCA_964437395.1 uncultured Desulfocicer sp. | reverse complement strand
GATTCCCACAGGGCTTATCTTCACTAACCTTGTTGACTTTGATATGCTTTACGGGCACAGAAATAATCCCATTAGACAGATCAAACCGATACACAGCATTTTGTATCTTATAACATGCATACATTTTTCCTTTATGCTTTATGATGGAACCGGCAGGACAGCCGCATAAGCTTCCTGCCGGTTTTTGAACTGGTTTGAATCATGTTTCATAGCTGAACGACAGATAAAAACCCCTTGGATTGCTGCTC
>CAYTGW010000075.1:15463-16420 GCA_964437395.1 uncultured Desulfocicer sp. | reverse complement strand
CACACCATTTCAACATGATGTCTTGACGGTCTTTGGCATCCTCATCGGCCTTGTTACCAGATGCCCCCCACGGCGGGTTTCCGACAACGATATCCACATCTCCAACAGCTTCGGTGCTGATAGCAAAGGCATTCCCGACATGAATGTTATGATAGTGGTTTTCGGAATCATTTTCAGAAGCAATCAGACTTGGTAACCTATTACCTTGTTTTATGTGATCAACAATGGACGGTGGATCAAGATAATGCAGCATAGCCATATAAAGACTGAATGCAGTGATACGGGCAGCCTCTTCGTTCACTTCAATTCCTGCAATTTGTTGACCGAGTATCTGTTTCAGCTCATTGAAAGACGGAACGGATAAACGCTGCTTTATGTGGTAACGGATGATTCGTCGGAATGCTTCTACAAGGAATATTCCAGAGCCGCAGGCAGGGTCAAGAATTCTGGGGCTTTGTTTTAGTATATCAATGGTCAGCAAGCGGGAAAGTAGGAATTCAGCCAGTACTGGCGGCGTGTAATATGCCCCATCCTGTCTGGCTTTGCTTTTTTTGTCATCTACACTTGATGAAGCGTGATAAAATTCCTCGTAAATGGCGCTTATCAGGTCAAGCGGAATAATATCGAACTTGTAGGAAAAGAAGAAAAGTTTTTTCTGAGCATCAACATCACCGTAAAGAAAATTCTGAATGAGTTGCAAGTGTTTGCCTTGGACATGGTGCTCTTCTACATCAATGTTTGGAAACATATCTCCATTAAAATCTGTAGAGAGCGAACGATACAGCGCATAGGTTAACGGTTTGTTCTGAAGGACGCGAGGGTAGAATGCATGAATACCGGAATAATCCAAATTTTCACGAGAATTTGGTTTACATAGCAAGTTTCGCCACTCAGGTAAACCGCCCTCGGCCACTCTCAAAAAATAGGCCTCCGTCAGTACACCACGATCTTCCAGAT
>CAYTGW010000075.1:638-15453 GCA_964437395.1 uncultured Desulfocicer sp. | reverse complement strand
AAAGATGGACCGACCAATCAAAGCATGGACATAAGGTCTTGAGAGTCCTGTTGCAATCAACTCCTGTCTCACTACTTTCAGATCAGTAATGAGCGCCTTATCTGCCCGATGTTTTATACTGCCGAAACGCCCGCCCTCAAAAACTTTTCCTGATTCAATATGATCACGATGAAAATCCTGAAGTTGTTGTGCAACGTCTTTAATTGACCTCAGTGTTTCCAACGTTTTTAGTTGAGGTTGGTTATCAGATGTATCAGTACGAATGGGTGCTTGTGCCAGATCGATAACCGAAAGCTCTCCTTTACATTCAAGAAAAAGAATGCGTGGACGTGACAAACACCATAACTTGTTGAATGTTTTAATCTTCGATAGATTCCCTTGCTCGCACCTTGCAAACACAACAACAGGATTGTTATCGACAAAAAAGATTTTTTCTGCCCCGGCGTTTCGTGCAGCAGTTAGCCAATCACCCAAGTTTAACCAATCTGTGCATTCAAGCAGCTTAGTAGTTGGCGACACATCATATAGCTGTCCCTGACTAAAGTCGAGTCTGTCAATAATTGATTCGAGAATGTCCTGTCCCATAGCTGTTTCTTTTGTTACTTAATTGAGTTTCGATTTATATTCGCAATGATTTTAATGAATGATGGATCAAGCCTTTTACCTCATTATAAATATCTGATCCGATAATACCGGCAACAACAACCAATTTTCCCTGCTTGATGGCTGTTTTTTATGTTATTTGTAATCATTTTATGGCTTTGGATAAGACGTTGTTTATTTCAGAGATGAACATATAGGAAAGGCATTTGTGTGTCAACGGCAATACCTATGCAACATGTAGGGAGGTGTTTTAAAAGTTGAAAAGAGTTGAATGGAAATTATAGGGATACCTTTGATTTATTTTGCTCAATGATTAAAATCGGTCTAAGGCACTGATTTTTAAAGTAGGTATCGGGTATGACGCGATGGATGATTTTATTATTGAATCCACATTAGGAGCCTTCGGTTCAGCATTGGCGTTCATAACGTTCTTCTCAGATCATTCCCAATGTTTTAAAATGATCAGCTACACATTGATAATAACGGCTTGTAAAAAGCAAGGTTGGTTCATGCAGACATGGTTTCTTTCATCATCAAACCGGCCAACCATCTATATCAATCCTTTTTTGCGGGCCTTTGTCACAATAACAACCGAATACAGGATCTGGAACAACAGAAAGGGAATGAAGACAAATATACGGTTGCTGCCATAGATATAGATCATGATCCAGGCGCCGATGCCCTGGGCAATGCACTGCCCGAAATGAAAACAGCTTACGGTGACATGACTGTATCCGAGCTGGTTAAAAAGCTGATACAGGTGGGTACGGTGAGCGGAAAAAACATTTTCACGGTTCAGCAATCTCCGCATAAAGGAGAAAGCCGTGTCGTAGATAAAATTAAACATCAGGAGCGGCATCACAAACAAGGATGTATGGGAATGGTCATACAGTGCAGCGATAATTCCCAGTGTTGAAAAGACAAAACCCAGAAATGCACTTCCCACATCTCCCATGAATAACCTGGGAAATGGAAAATTAAAGATCAGAAACCCCAGGGCTCCGGCAATAATCGTGTAACAGATGATATAAACAAAGGTACTGCCCTGACTGTAGCTCAGCACGCAGAAAAACAGGCCGTTGATGACAGCCGGCCCTGCTGCCATTCCGTTCAGGCCATCCATGAAATTATATGCATTGGTCAGGCCGATGATCCAGAGAAATGTCAATACATATCCGAGCATCCCAAGCTGAACCTGTCCGACCCAGGGGAGTGCGATCTCCCGGATCACAATTCCGGAGGCGATCACAACTCCTGCTGCGATGATATGGGATATCAGTTTGAATAAAAAAGGTCTGGCGGTGATATCGTCATAAAGGGAGATACCGGCAATCAGAAGGGCTGAAAAGAGAAAACCGAAAAAATATTGATCATGAATCAGGGTTGCATCGCCAAACAGGTATATGGAAATGACACCGAATAGAAAAGTGATGACAATGACGATTCCACCGGATTTTGGAATCGGGGTATCATGGGAGGAACGGTCGTTCGGGATATCCATGATTTTAACCTGTTTGACCATAAACCGGCAGATCATGCAGGAAAGCACAAACAGACCGGAAGCAAACAGGATATGGGTTAAAAAGGCAATTCTGGTCATGGGGTTATCATCAGGTTTTCAGGCATCTTAACTTTGCAAGGTCTTCCGCGTATCCATAGAGGTGAAGCCCTTTGCTTTCAACGATCATCTCGCCATCTTCAACACCGATCTGCCCGGACATGTATTCTTTCAGGTTCTGGATTCCGGCCAGGTTTGCCGGAAGTCCGCCCCATAGATCCCAGGATCGGAAATAGACAAAAAAATGGAGCTTGTTGTCCTGGATTCGGGTATCAATGGAACGAAGGCAGGGCGGATCCAGAAGGGTCAGATCCGAGGGATGAGCGACCTGAAGTACCATCTGATTGTTCCGGCTGCCATATTTTTTATAGGTATCGATGATCCATTCAATCTGATTGAGGAAAATCTGATTCTCTTCTTCAAAAATGATTTTCCCGTCGATTTCCTTTTTGTCTATAATTTCAGCATGATTTTTATCCCACCAGATCCGTTTGTCTCCGGTGATGGGAACCCTCACCAGTCTTTCCCCATAGGTATAGGATTCTCCCGGTTCTTTGTGTCCGGTCATCAGGTATTCGATATAGGAACGGTCATATCCTTCTCCTCCGTATATATAGGCTTCTTCCACTGGATTCGGAATGCCGCAGGAAGGGGGGATATCCGGAATCAGCGGACGCGTACCTGGGAATTTTACATGCCCCATGAAAAAGTCATATTCCAGACGTGTCTGTCCGGCATATGATCCCCGGTCAATCATGAATTTTTTGCCCTTTTCCAGAATATCATGGAGAGCTTGGAACCAGAGGTCCGGCAGATCTCTTGCTTCAATTTTGTGAATATCCATATGTTTCCCTGTTGCTATTGATTGGTAAAAAAAGCTGTCTAAGCTTGGCGTGCAAACCATAGCCTATGAAAAAAGGTTTGTCAAAGATCAACCGTTCTTGATCAACCGCTATTGTAAATCCGCTGCCTGGATCTGGCGGCTGCATTCAGGACATCAACATTGACATCAATATAGTCAACTATTTTTGCTTTTTTTTTGCCGGGGGCGGTGCGCATCACCCTTCCAATATATTGAAGCAGACGTCCGCTGAATGTAATGGGTGTGGCCAGAAATAAAGTCGACAGCTCTTTGCAGTCAAACCCTTCGCCGATCAACTGCCCTGTGGCGATCAGTATTTTGATTTCTCCGTTGTGCAACTGTTCAAGCACCTCTTTGCGTTCAGGGGCAGGGGTATCACCAGTCAACACCGTCGCTTCTATTTTAAACCGGTACCGCAGAATCGCCTGAAGGTTTTTACAATGCGCCTTACGGTCGGACAGAACAAGACATACTCCGGATAGCTGTTTTATCTCATTTACAATATCCGAAGCGATCAGCAGATTTCTTTCTTTGTCTCCCGTGAGCTCGGAAAGCATTTTGGTGTAGTGGTTGATCGGATCAAAATTGGATTTGAAGCTGGTTTCCCGGAACGTAACATCTGCCTGAAGAATATGACCTTGCCGGATCAGACCTTCTTTTTCAATCTGATGATGCAGGTCACCCAGATGCCAGAATATCAACTGGGAAAGTTTATCCCTGCGAAAGGGTGTGGCACTCAGGCCCAGCATGTATCTGGAGGCAAAATCGGTTACGGCATCGGTGAAGGTTCTGCTGGGACACCGGTGACTTTCATCCACCACCAGATAACCGATTTTTTTGGAGACATCCTGGGAACATTTGTAAAGGGATTGCACCAGAGCGACAGTGATTTTTTCCCCGATCACCATTTTCCCGTTTCCGATCAACCCGATTTCATCAAGAGGGATTCCGAGGAAAGAATGGATTCTGTCCATCCATTGATAGGCCAGTTCCTTGGTATGGACAACAATCAGGGCAGGTTGCCGTCTCTGTGCAATCATAAAAAGTGCGATAACCGTTTTCCCGGACCCGGTCGGGGCGGAAAGAACGCCAAAATCTCTGGTCAGCATTTTCTGGGCTGCCTCGATCTGGAATGGTTTCAGGTGTCCGGAAAACCGGATGTCCACCTCAGGAAGAGAGAGCCTTTTGTCTTCGATCTCGTAAGAGATCTCCTCAGACCGGCACAGATAGATGAGCTGCCTCATGTATCCGCGAGGGATGGACAGTCCATCTTTGCCAATTTTATCATAAAATTTAAGTTCTTTCGGTGTGTTACGATTCCATCGCCCCATCTTTTTGTTTTCGAGCCATTTGGGGTTCTGGATTTTCAATTTTTCGATCAGAAGAGAATACAGGTCAGCAGGGATGTCTGAAAGCCTCAGGTGATTGGAAATGATGATTTTCAATGAAATAAGTTTCTGCTGTTCAAGTGTGTTTGTTGCCCGGTTCATGATCCGGGATGATCCATGAAAATCCGATATAAACAGAGTAGAAAAAAACCGTTCGGGTGTCAAAGCATATTCACTTTTAAAAAATGGTTCAATCTTGTGTATCATCCCGGGGTTTTGGGAAATTGGCTATTGAAGATGATATGGATATGTATTATGACTGGATAGCAAAAACAGAAGACAAACAGATCGGTCCGATTATCCAATCCGGTTATTTGATAAAGGTGATATTCCATGAACACAATATTATTGGTTGATGTAGATCCCGCGACCTTGAATACATTTTCAGATCTCTTGAAATCTCAATCCGGGGATTTAAAAATACTGACCGCCGGAAATGCGAAGGAGGTCCCGAACATTATCAGCAGCGCCAAGGTGAACATGCTCATTATTGATCTGAAAATGCCGGATAATGATGACCTCCAATTCCTTGGATACATGAGTCATGATTTTCCCAACATTCCTGTGATTGTGATGACCGCATTCGGCACACCGGAGATTGAAGCAAGAATCAAAGCCTTAAAAACCTGTCAATACTATCAAAAACCAGTGAATATGAATGCCCTGTCTGAAAAAATTTTTGAAGATCTGGGTGTCGGAGTTGGTGGACAGATCCATGGGATTGCTCTCTCCTCTTTTCTTCAGATGTCGGAGATGGAGAAATCAACTTGCAGATTAAAAATCCGATCAGAAGAAGGATATGGGTATCTGTATCTGCAAAAAGGAGAATTGATTGCTGCTGAAACAGGTCTTTTGCACAGCGAGGAAGCGGCCTTTGAAATCATAAGCTGGGATAATGCTGTCATTGAAATTGAGAAATCAGGGCATAAAAAAAAGAGAGAAATCAAAATGCCCTTGATGAACATGTTAATGGAAGGCCTCAGGATAAAAGATGAGAAAGAGGCGGCAGCAAAGGAAAAAGAAGCAAAAAACGCAGATACAACGCTGGAGAGAAAACAGCGAGCCCAGAAGTCTGCTGCCCCAAAAGTGGCTGACGTGGAAACAGAGGATTCAACGCTTTCAGCCGTAGCGCCAGCCCGTGATGAAAAAAAAATCGGAGCAGGAGATAAGGCAGACCGTGTCACAAAGGCGCCGAAGAAAAATAGATGGCTTGTGGTAGTATCGGGATTATTAATATCCGTGGCAGTTGTCGTGGGTGGCGGCATGCTCTGGATTCAGGTGATTCAACCCAGGCTGGTAAAAGATGAGTTTCAGAAGGTGCTGGTTGAAGTAGGAAACAGTCCGTCACTGGAAGAGAAGGAAACGCTGCTGCAGGAATATATCGATACACATAATAACAGCAAATACACTCTTGAAGCCAATCGGAAAATCAAGGAGATATTCCGTCTCATCCAGGAACGGGATTATGAGAATGCAGTAAATCAAGTTGCAGATCTTCCGGTCGATAAAAAATTTAAAGAAAAGGCCACAACGATTTATCTGGCTTACCTGGATAATTTTCCAGATGGGATTCGTCTGGAGGATATCAAGAAAAAAATGGAAGAGATCCCTGTTCTTGTGGATGAGGACGATTTCCAGGAGCTGAAAAAGATAGATCCATATGAGTATGAAAAGAGAATAACTGCTTATCAGACATATCTCAGTGAACACAAAACCGGAAAATATCGTAACGAAGTTCAGAAACTGATATCCGATATCAGTGAAACCTATTACCAGTATGTGAAGAAAGAGATATCCGTATGTGAAAGAGAAAATGACCTGGGCCGGTGCATTCAACTTTGTGATAAGTACATGATCAGTTATAAAAAGAGTGCGCAGCTTTCCGAGATCAGGGGTTTAAGAAACCGGATGAACAATACAATGGTGATGACAGACCTCCGGCAGAAAGCATCTGAAAAAAGCGGCGATCATGCAGCGGTTCGGGATATCTATCTGAACTATTTAAAAGCAAATCCCAATTCATCGGCAAAAGGAGAAATTCAGCGGGAATTAACGGATATCAATAAAAAGATCCGTGAAAAAGAAGCCTGGGAAGCGATAGCGAAACTCAGCAAAAATAAAAAAACAGACCTGTTTGAGAGGATAAAATCGCTCGAAAAATATATGGCCAGAAAACCAGAGGCTATTTATCTGAAAGGTGCAGGCGTTTTAATGCAGCGGCTTGAAAAGGAAAAAACGGAATTCAACCGGTTGAAGCAGATTGCGGATGAACAAAAGAAAATGACGCTTGAAAATATTGCTCAGGAAAAGAGAGAAAGAGCAAGGCTTCAAGAGGAAAAAATAAAGATCGGTTCCATTCTGAGCAGATCAAACGGGCGGTTTATTGTCAATATCGATGGAACGGTCACAGACCAGCATACCGGATTGGTGTGGTATATTCTGGACTCCCATACTGAACTGAAGGAATGCCTTGACCATGACGCAGCAGAAGAATATGTGAAAAATCTTGAAGTGGGTGGTTTCAAAGACTGGCGTCTGCCTTCTGCAAATGATCTGATGGCGGTCATGAATGCCAAGAATTCTTTTCCCGGAAGCGGGGCCAAATGGTACTGGACTTCTGAGTTATTCTGGAAAGGATACTATGAGTTTTGCTATACGGTCATCAACCGGAATGGTGATACATGGGTAAAAGATGAGGCAGCATTGACTCAGTGTGGCGCAGTCCGAGCCGTTCGGCAGTAAAATGATTTTTTCTTTTTGTAATAAATTAGAAAATTTAGATTCGGCTTATCAAAACTGAAAAATGGAGGTTTTTACATGTTTCGCACTCACGTTGTTCTTCTTCTGTTTGTGTCCACCCTTTTCCTTCTGACAGGGTGCGCTTCCGATGAAGATAAGAAAAAATCACATCTGGAAAAAGGGGACGCCTATTACACAAACAAAGAGTACCGAAGTGCTCAAATTGAATATAAAAACGTTATTCAGATTGATCCGGCATATGTGGAAGCCTATCTGAAACTGGGAGAAACCAATTTAAAACTGGGAGATCCACGCGGAGCGATGAAAGCCTACTCAATGGTAGCAGAGCTTGATCCGGAAAATATGGAGGCCCAGTTCAAGCTGGCCACGTTCGACCTGCTTGGGAAAAAAGATAAGGAAGCAAAGGAAAAGGTTGAGTTGATCCTGGCCAAAGAACCGGACAACACAAAAGCACTTTTCCTTCTGGCCAGTTTATTTACGATCGACAAAAAAACAAAAGAAGCTGAATCCACTTACCGCAAGATTCTTCGGATTGATAAAACCAACATCCATGCCTATATCGGGCTCTCCCGTTTATTGTTGTTGCAGAGAAAGGTCGAAGAGGCTGAGAAAGTAATGAATGAAGCCATTGACGTTGACCCGAAATCGATCCAGGCGAAGATGGCTATGTTCAATCTTCTTGTTGCCGTCGGCCAACTTGAAAAAGCAGAATCGATCATCCTGAAAGCCATTGAAGAAAATCCAAAGGAATCGGATTTGAAGGTTGCGCTGGGTGATTTTTATTTCCGGAAAAATGACCAGCCAAAAGCAGAAGCAGCCTATCTGAATGCCATTGAAGTCGATCCCAAAAATGTGAAACCCTATATGATGGCAGCCGGATTTTATGGAATCACAGGAGACCGGGAAAAGGCAGTTTTGAATTATAATAAAGCCTTGGAAATTCAGCCTGAGAACATCCGGGTCATGGAAAAAATTGCGGAGTTTTACATCGGTCTGAAAGAAATAGATACAGCCGAAAAATATCTGGACAGGATTCTTGAGAAACAATCCAACTATCCATCCGCCAGAATGATGAAAGGGGAGATCGTATTTTTAAAACAGGATTATACTCGCGCAATTGAAATATTTGATGAACTGATCAAGGATAATCCCAGATCTGAAACCGCATATTATTTTAAAGGGGTTTCTTTTTTTAAAAAGGCGGATAATCGGTCAGCCAAAACCGCGTTGCAGAAGGCAATCGAGCTTCAGCCGAATTTTACTAAAGCGCGGATTATCCTTGCAACAATTTTATATCAGGAAGAAGCCTTTGACCTGGCTCAGATGGAGTGTGAAGCGATTTTATCAAAAGACCCTAATAATTATCAGGCAAAACTCCTCGTTGGTAATCTTCTGGCGGCTCAAGGTAAAATCAATGAGGCGGATGAAGCATTCCAACAGTTAATTAAAAACGACCCGGATGTGCCGGAAGCCTATTTCCGGTTAGGCCAATTGCAGCGATCACAGAAGCAATATGATCTGGCCCTTGAAAATTTCAATAAGGCGTCTGCAATCAATCCTCTGCTGATGGATGTGTTCAGCAATAAGGTGTATGTGTATGCAGGTCAGAAAAAATATGACAAGGCACTTCAGGTCTGTGATGAACAGATGACCGCTGTCGGGGATCAGCCAGGACTTCAGGCGATAATCCACCATCTGAAAGGAAACATCTATTTTTCTTTGAAACAGAAGCCGGATGCAGTGCATGAGTTTGAACTTGCGTTACAGGCAAATCCGGATTTCTTAAAGGCGTATTATGCTCTTGCACAGGTTTACTTGCAGGATAAGGAAGAAGAAAAGGCTATTTCGCAATATCAGAAAATTTTGGAAAAAGATCCTCCTCAGGTCGGGCCGCATATGCTCCTTGGTATTTTATACGAGATTCAGCGAAAATTTGATCTTTCCGAAACACACTATCGAAAAGCTCTTGACATTCAACCTGATTTTGCTCCAGCCGCGAATAATCTTGCCTATCTTCTGGCCACACAGGATCGGGAAATGGATGTCGCGCTGGGACTTGCCCAGAAAGCAAAAGAAAAACTGCCGGATAACCCTGCGATCATGGATACGCTGGGCTGGATATTTTACAAAAAAGGCTTGTACGATGCCGCGATAAGTGAATTGAAAGGCAGTGCTGAAAAAATACCGGAAAACCCGTCTGTTCGATATCACCTGGGGCTTGCATATCTGAAAAAGGATGAAAAAGCGTTGGCCAAAAAAGAGCTTGCAGAAGCATTGAGAATCAGTGAGGGATTTGATGGAGCGGATGATGCAAAAAAAGCTCTTTCGGAATTATAACCGGTCATAACAACTTCAACCTTGATACAATGTATCTGGAATACCATTTTGGTATGATCGATTGCTTTTTAAAACGAAGGCAGCCAAAGCATATATGAAACTTCCATTATTTAAAGTTTTTTTTCTGTGCATATTGCTTCCACCCTTTTTGTACATTTTTTCTGTTCAGTACCTTGAAAGAATGTTCAATCGTCTTTACCTGGAAGAAATCAAAGATGTCTATATTGGAGATTCCCGTTCTCTGTTTGATGGTACGATTACGATCAGGGATGCCATCAGCAAAAATATTTCATCCTATATCCATAACCAATGGATTGTGAAGACAGGCCTGAAACTGGATGTGATCGTAACAACCAAAAAAGGAACGATTATCTATCCTGCTATTTTTGAAGACCCTGCAGGGGCTGTTTCACCATCCGATCCGATCCAGATTGCGGAAGATAATTACAATCTATTAAACGATGGCCTTGTTATTCATATCAATAGCAAATTATTATATTACAAACCCATTTCGATTGCCATTCTGTTTTTTTATATCGGTATTTCTCTGGTTTTCATGGCTTTCTCCTCCCGGAAGAACTTCAGGAAATCGGAAATGGAAGAGATGGAAAAAATCAGAACTATCGATCGGCTTATCGAGAGAGAAAAGCGCTCTGTGGAAATTTTAAAAACACTTGGGAAAAAACGAAGTGAGTTGAACATTCGTTACAGTGAAGCCCGGGAGGAGCTTGAAAAAGAAAAACTGCAGGCCAGTAAGACAGAAGATGGAATGCTGGAAGAGATCATCTCTCTTGAGGAAGAACTGAATCGAAATATCGGTTTGCAGCAGGAGCAGCAGCAGGAGATTGAAAAATTAAAATCAGAGATCGATAAGTATGAAAAGGATAACCAGAAAGAAAAGACAAAAAACGAAAAGGAAGCTACCGCAGTCAGCAGAAGATTCAAAGCGCTGTATAAAAATATTTCCATGAATAAAAAGGCGCTGGACGGGTTTGTATTGATTCCGGAAGACATGAGGATTAAATGTGAGGAAGTGATTCATCAACTCAATGAGAATCCGGATCTGGTTCACATCAAAAGAAAGGTGTTCAGCAAGAAAAGCAGTGAAACGGTTTTAGAGGTTCTTTTTTCATACAAAGGGCGATTGTATTTTCGAAGGTTGCCGGATCAGCATATTGAAGTTTTATCCATTGGTACCAAGAATACCCAGCTCAAGGATCTTGAGTTTATCGACAGTTTGTAGAAATGATAGTAGTCCCTGGGAAAACAACCGAAAGTTTTTTATGATTTTCATGAAGGTGTGGATATGCTGCAAAAAACAGGTTTCATTCTGATCGCATTTGCCGGTATCGCCGCCTTGATATTTCTGGACAGGGTTGTTGATCCCCCGTTTTTTTATCGGTTGATGATTTGGCTTTTCGGAGGCGGATTTCTGCTGTTTTTTTTGTGGATGCTCCGGCTTTCACAGATGAAAACCGGAAATCTGGAACAGATTGTCGAGGAACGAACCCGGGAGCTGACAGATGCCAATAAAAGTCTTGTTGATGAAATCACGAGACATCATGTAACAGAGACGACGTCACGGGAGAGTGAGAATAAATACAGGCTCCTTGCCGAAAATGCGAATGATATTATCTGGACACTCAGCATGGATTTAAGGTTTACCTATATCAGCCCATCCATCTTACGAATACGGGGTTACACACCTGAGGAAGGGATGAATCATGCTTTAGAGGAGGTCCTCACGCCGGATTCTCTGAAAATCGCCTCAGAGATTTACGCTGAATCAATGGAGAAGGAAGCCCGGGGAGAGAGAATTCTTGAACCAACCGTATTGGAGTTGGAGCATTTTTGTAAAAATGGGAATACGATCTGGATGGAAGTCAGCATGTCCTTGCTGCGTGACCAGAATGATGATCCAACCGGCATAATCGGGGTCAGCCGGGATATCTCCGACCGGAAGCAGAAAGAAAAGGTCGAACAACAACTGCTTCGCTCGGAAAAGCTGGCCTCATTGGGGGATATGGTAGCAGGAGTTTCCCATGAAGTCAGCACGCCACTAGGGGCAGGTTTGCTGTCTGCATCCTATCTGCAGGATATATCGGAAGAATTGACCGACCTGTGCTGGACCGGGAAATTTCAATTACCTGATGTGAAACAATATGCTGAAAAAATAGCAAAAGCATCGTCCATGATTGTTACCAATCTGGAACGGGCATCGGAGTTGTTAAACAGCTTTAAAAATGTCGCGGTTGATCAGCTTGTTAAAGAAAAAAGAAATTTTAACATCCGGAAAAACATTGAAGAAACACTGAACAGCCTGAAACCGCAATATAAGCGCACGCCCCATACAATCACTCTGCAATGTCCGGATGATCTGATGATTCACAACTATCCGGGAACCTTTTCCCAAATTACCACAAATCTGGTGATGAATTCACTGGTGCATGGATTTAAAGGGATTGAAAAAGGGGAGATCCGGATCACCATACAGAAACAGGGGAATATCCTTTTGTTCAATTTCCGGGATACAGGCCGGGGTATGGATGAGGCAGTTCTTAAAAAAATATATGATCCTTTTTTCACAACAAGGCGAAATCGGGGAGGAACCGGACTTGGATTGCATATTGTCCATAATCTGGTTTGCCAGAACCTGATGGGGCAGATTACATGCATCAGCTCGCCGGACAATGGTACGGAGTTTGAGATTAAAATACCATTTCAGTATGCGGCATGATTGCTATCAGGTTACGGTATGGAACAGATGTTTATTCAACAGGAGGAATCCTGATGGGATCGGCTTCTGTTATCCGGACAGCGAGGGGAAATGATTCTCCGATGACAATGATATCCTATAACAGAACAGGTTCGCCTGCCCGGAAACGAAATATCTTTCTTCTTGCCGTTCTGATAACGTTGTTTCTGTATGCCGTACCGCAGGCCAGGGAAATAACAGATTCCCATCGACTTCAGGTTCGTGGCGATAACAACTACCCGCCCTATGAATTTATCAATCAACAGGGTGTTCCGGATGGATATAATGTGGACATCTTCAACGCAGTTGCTAATGTAATGGGCATTCAAGCGGATCTTTCCCTGGGATCCTGGAATGAGGTCCGGTCCAACCTTGAAGAGGGGAAAATTGATGTACTCATCGGTATGTATTATTCTGAAGAAAGAGACCGGAAGGTTGATTTTACCATTCCCCATCTGATGATCCATCATTCGATTTTTATTCGCCGGTCTGATCCGAAAATCGATTCCATCGAAGAGTTGAGTGGAAAAGAGGTCATTGTACAGAAGGGTGATATCCTGCATGATTTCATTCAAGACAAAAAAATTGCCCGGAAGATCATAACAGTTGAGTCTCAGCCGGATGGATTGCGGCTGTTGTCTTCCGGCAAGCATGATTGCTTTCTGGGTGTAAAACTGCAAGGCCTTGCTACCATCCGGACATACCACCTTTACAATCTCATCACCAGCGGTCACCCTATTTATCCCCGTAAATACGGCTTTGCTGTTACAGAGGGGGATGAAGAACTGGTATCGAAGTTGAACGAAGGATTAACGATCATCAAGCAAACCGGCCAGTTCCAGAAAATCTATGAGAAATGGTTTGGTATTTATACGACCGATTTTTCATGGTTCGAACAATACGGCAAATACCTGGTTGCGGCTTTCTCCATTATCGGATTGTGCCTTCTGGCAACAATTGTCTGGAATATCACACTGAAAAGCCAGATCAGACGCAGAACCGTAAATTTGAAACAGGAGCTTGAGGAACGAAAAAGAGCGGAGAGACGTCTTCAGGAGCGGGAATCCCTGCTACATGCAACCTTTGAATCCAGCCATGACGGTATCCTGGTTGTTTCGGCAAATGGGAGCATCACGCAATATAATTCCCGGTTTTGTGAAATATGGAATATCCCGGTGAAGATGATGAACACCAAGGATGGTGCTGATCTGCTGAAATATGTCCGTCCCCAGCTACAGGACTATTCTGAATTTCGTTCGCAAGTTCAAACCCTGTACAACAGTTCGGAGCGGTCTTGTGAGATTATCAGACTGAAGGATGGAAGGGTATTGGAACGGGAATCCTATCCGCTGATTCAAAATGAACATGAAACAGGCCGCGTATGGATTTTTCAGGATATCACAGATCAGACATTATATGCGGAGAACATGAAAAGGAATGAAGAGCGTTTCCAGATTGCTCTTGAAGCCAATCCGGATTCGATTGTTCTGTACGACATGAAAGGAAATGTTATATTTTTTAATCAGGCTTTTACCAATATCTTTGGCTGGACACTGGATGAACGCATCGGGAAGAAATTGGATGATTTTGTTCCAGAGCAAAACTGGGAAGAGACAAGGAAGATGATTTTACAGGTGTTGGCAGGAAAAAGCATTTCCGGGGTGGAGACATATCGCTTGACCAGGGATGGACGGAAGCTCCCGGTAATGATCAGTGCTTCCATTTTCAGGGACAGACAGGGGAATTCGGAAGGGACCATCATCAATCTGAAAGATATCAGCGAGAACAAACAGCTTCAGTCAGAGCTGCAGCAAGCGCAAAAAATGGAGGCAATCGGAACGCTTGCCGGTGGTATTGCGCATGATTTCAATAATATTCTTGCTGCGATCAGCGGAAACGCTGAACTGGGGCTGTATGACATGGAACATTCTGATCCTGTATATGGCTATCTGAAGGGGATCATGAAAGCCTGTCAGAGGGCCAAAGATCTTGTTCAGCAGATTCTCTCTTTCAGCCGCCAGGAAAAAAGTGAAACAAAGGCTATCCAGCCGGGGCTGATCATCAATGACGTGATCCGGTTACTTCGCGCAACCACGCCTGCGAATATAACCATCCGGACAAACATTGACAGCACAAAATATATCATGGCCGATCCGGTGCAGATTCATCAGATCCTGATGAATCTGTGTACGAATGCGGTATATGAGATGCAGGAGACAGGGGGTGAGCTGGTGATTGATCTGGATGAAACCATCATCCGGGAAAGCGAAAGAACGGTTCCTGGAAATCTAAAACCCGGCTCCTATGTAAAATTGTGCGTCAGTGATACCGGACAAGGTATTGCGCCGGAAATCAGGGACAGAATTTTTGAACCGTTTTTTACTACAAAAGCAGTGGGTACCGGAACCGGTATGGGTCTTTCCGTGGTTCATGGGATTGTCCAAAGGGCCGGCGGCGCTATTACGCTCCACAGCGAATTGGGCAAGGGTTCCCAGTTTATTATCTATCTGCCTGAGATTGAATATCAGCATAAAGGCAGAGACACTATCCAG
>CAYTGW010000075.1:0-628 GCA_964437395.1 uncultured Desulfocicer sp. | reverse complement strand
TGGAACAGAACGGATTCTTTTTGTCGATGATGAGGAGCAGATTGTGGGATCCTGGCAGATGATTTTATCCTCCTTGGGGTACCATGTAACCGGAAAAACAGGAAGCCTGGAAGCGTTTGAACAATTCAAGAATGATCCGGACAGGTTTGATATTCTCATCACCGATATGACTATGCCTGAAATGACAGGAGATCAACTGGCTCTGAAGGTAAAAGAGATCCGGTCGGATCTGCCGGTCATTCTTTGCAGCGTATACAGTGCAATCATTGATTCAGACCGGGCGCGCAGCATCGGGATCAATGCTTTTATGATGAAACCGATGCTGAAAAAGGAGATTGCAGAAAAAATCAGAGAACTGCTCGACCGCTGAACTCTTCCGACCCATAGAAAGTTGTCTGAAATTACACTCTGTAGATTTCAAGAAAAAATCAAATTAACTTGCTATGAGATTTCACAAATAAATTGACAAGAACACCGAGATTATCAGATTAAATGGGCCGTTTATTGGCCCTTTTTTTTGGAAAAATTAGCGGTTGAGTTCACGGCCATGAACTCAACCGCCCGAACACCGCATCTTTCACCCAATGATTTTGAAAATCTTTCCGATCTCGAAAATAGAATAACCGAT
>CAYTGW010000074.1:3091-16796 GCA_964437395.1 uncultured Desulfocicer sp. | reverse complement strand
TTGGCAAGAATGACAATCGGCTCAACATGTCCGTCAGCCGCCATTACTAAATACCGGTTCAGTCTGGGAAGATTAAAATCAAAGTGACATGACTGGACAATGAAAGCAATATCAATGTTGGCTGCAATCATCTGGTAGTCCACTTCTACGCCGGCACGCTTTCGGCGTAAAAACGTCCTTCGTGGAAAGACCCCATGGATGATTGCCGAGGCGTCATCATTGTGATACTGCACGGTGACCCAATCGCCGACGCATGGCAGCTCGACCGATGACTCAACATGGAAATAGAACTTCCCCGCAAGTTCAGCAGGAATCTCTCTGAGTTCATTTCGGATAATGTAGGAATTTCGGTCAACTGCTGACACGCGTGCAATGCCTTGTCCCTTGTGACAGATGTCATCGACATGTGCTTCAAACCAGTGGTCAAAACCTATATCATTTAATTTCATCATAACTTGTCACCAAACTCATATGATTATCAGGCACATTTCCCCTGATAGTAACCCACATCAGAAGTTTCGGGGGACGCCCTTTGTCCTTATTCATTTAAGTCCGGCATCACCTTAACCAAAAGCCGTCAGATTTTTGGGATCACTCAGATGGAGATTGATTCGCTTATTTTTTTTAGAGTATTTCGAGCCGCTATAATAGCCTTTTCTTTTTCCTGTTTTATATTTTTTACAGGTTTCCATTCGTCCATCTCAATTGATTCCATCAATTCTTTTTCTTCTTTATCAATCGGATCAAATATTTTCGTGTTTATTTTTTTCATAATTCCCCCTTTAGGCGGAAGCGCTTTGGCCTCCCCTCGTTTTTCATATCCATAAGGGTTGTATCGCTGATAATCATGCTTTTGGATTTCTCGCGAAGTTTTCTGGATAGCACCAAGTATTGATTGGGATCAATCTTCGTGCTTTTTGTGGCCTTCTCGATTAAGTTGATTATTTCACTATTGATGCTACGGTGATTTTCGGCTGCAAGCTGTTTTAACGCATTGTATGTCGGCTCAGGAATGTTTTTTAAAGTTATTGTAGCCATAGCTGTCCTCCATATTGGCTGGTTTCAATATGAAACCATTATGGTTGCTTTTGGCAAATTTATCAATGTCAATTTTGAGTTAGTTTATTATTCAGGTGGTTACCGACACGTTTTAATGTTTTATTATTTTCACTTGGCATGGTGAAGTGTTGAGTGTAATAAGTGTTTTTAGATCGTCTGTAAAACGTCTGCATTCCAGTTCGAATTCGGACATTTTTTGAAAATAAAAAAAGGGATATCGAAAACGTACTAACGATTTGATATCCCTTGAAACTTCATGGAGCCGACGCGCGGGATCGAACCGCGGGCCTGCTGATTACGAATCAGCTGCTCTACCATCTGAGCTACGTCGGCCTAACGGTAGTCCATTTACAGTGATGAATGTGCAAAATCAAGAGAAAAAAGAGTTCTCATCATTTATAGATCCATATTTCCGCTCCGGTCATGGAATCGAGTATTCCGGCATATCCGGTTCAGAACGAGCCTACCTGATTGCAAAGCTCTATCAGCAGGTAAAAAGAACCATTGTTGTCATTCTTCCTACTCCGGGTGATGCGGAAAAATTTCTGGTGGATCTGCAATTTTTTCTTCAACTGGATGAAAACAGCCTGTTGATGTTTCCGGCATACAATATTCAGCCTTTTAAGCTGCTTTCCTACCACAATGAAATCGCAGCCATGAGAATGAATGTGCTGTACCGCATGATACAGACAGATCAGCCTCTGATCATTGTCACCACCGTGAGTGCGGTTTTACACCGACTGATTCCCAGAAGGGAATTAGTTGACTTTTCCGAACTTGTCATGGTGAATGAAGCCCTGGACCGGGACAACCTTATCAGCAAGATGATTGCAGGTGGATATGTCCGTACCACCATTGTGGAAGAACCCGGTGATTTTGCCGTGCGGGGCGGGATCATGGATATTTTTTCACCTATGTATTCCGAACCGCTGCGGATCGAGCTGTTTGGGGATACTGTGGATTCCATCCGCTTTTTTTCAGCATCCAATCAAAGGAAGGTGAAAGCTATTTCAGAAGCGATTATCCTTCCGGCAAGGGAGGCTGTCCTTCGAAAAGAAAACCTGAATCAGATCATCAACCGGATTCGAAAACAGGCTGCGGAACTTCATCTGCCGGTTACCCAGAGCCGGGAAATCATTGACCGTATCCGGGAGGAAGGGGTGTTTCTCGGTATTGAAAGCCTTTTGCCGCTGATTTATGAGGAGCCCGGGTCGTTTTTTGATTATATCCCGGATCAAAGCCGGTTTGTATTGATTGAGCCCCAGGAGCTGGCTATTAGCGTCCGGTCTGCTGAAGATCAGATCCATGAAAATTTTGAAATAGCCAAAGAGGAAAAACGCATCAGAGTTGAACTGGAAAAGATGATTCTTAAATGGCCGGACGTTTCCCGGCAGATTGCATCCACCCATCCGGTTTATATGAAAACGCTGTTGGTTGCAGCCTTGGAAAATGCGGATACTGTGGATCTGGTTCCATTGAATATTGAGCATAATTCCGCTGTTATCGGGGCATCGAGAACCCCCATGGATAAAGACCGTTTGCTGTCGCCCCTGACAGACTGGATTTTTGAATGTAAACAAAAGGGCTGCGCTGTTCTCATCATCTGTAATGGAAAACCACAGGCGGATCGTCTCCAGGCTTTGCTGAAACCGTATGATATTTCGCCTTCTGTTCTGGAAGGCATACCGGATCTGCAACGCGGCAGGGGCCTTGTTTATATCTGTCTGGGCCGGCTTTCTTCCGGATTTGTGTGGCCGGAAGAGTCCCTTGCGATTATTACCGAGGATGAGATCTTCGGCAAAAAACTTCATCGCCGGAAAAAAAGAGGGCAGCCGGCCAGAGCCGAGTTGCTGGCTCTGGAAGATCTGAAAAAAGGGGATCTTGTCGTACATGTGGATCATGGCATCGGTCAATATCAGGGGCTTTCCAAGCTGAATCTGAACGGTGTCACCAATGATTTTCTGCTGGTGCTCTACAAGGATGAAGACAAGCTGTACCTTCCGGTAGACCGGATGAATATGGTGAAAAAATATATCGGCGTGAATGATGTGCTTCCGATTCTGGATAAAATGGGGGGGAAATCGTGGATCAAGGCCAAGGGCAAAGCCAGAAAAGAGGTGGAGAAGATTGCCGGAGAACTTCTGAAACTCTATTCTGCAAGACGGGTGAAACAGGGCCATGCCTTTGGAGCAGCAGACAGTTACTTCAAGGATTTTGAAGCAGCGTTTCCCTATGAAGAGACCACAGATCAGATGAACACCATTGACGAGGTGCTGAGCGACATGGAGTCCACCACTCCCATGGACAGGCTGGTATGCGGGGATGTGGGGTATGGAAAAACCGAGGTGGCATTGCGTGCCTCTTTCAAAGCCATCAGCGACAGCAAGCAGGTTGCGGTTCTGGTTCCGACGACCGTACTTGCGGAACAACACTATAAAACCTTTCATCAGCGATTTGAACGATATCCCGTCCGGATTGCCTGTCTGAACCGGTTCCGTTCCCCAAAGGAACAGCGGGCCATTGTCGATGATATGAAATCCGGAGCCATTGACATTGTGATCGGGACCCACAGGATGCTTCAGAAGGATATTGAATTCAAGGATCTGGGCCTGATTGTACTGGATGAGGAGCAGCGGTTTGGTGTCAAGCACAAGGAAAAGCTGAAAAAACTCCGTACAACCGTGGATGTGCTGGCACTTACCGCAACACCCATTCCACGAACGCTCCACATGTCCCTGATGGGGATGCGGGATATCAGCATCATCTCCACTCCGCCGGAAGAGCGGCATGCCATCATTACCTATATTTCCGAATTCGATCATGGGGTCATCACCGATGCCATTCAGAAGGAAATAAATCGCGGGGGCCAGGTATTTTTCATTCATAACAATATTCACTCCATCAACAAGATGGCGGAACTGGTTCGGAAACTGGTGCCGGAAGCAAAGATCGGTGTTGCCCATGGCCGTCTTTCCGAGGATGAACTTGAGAAAATCATGATCAGTTTTGTAAACCATGAGATGGATGTCCTGGTATGCACAACCATTGTCGAGTCCGGCCTGGATATTCCGGCTGCCAATACGATTATCATCAATCGGGCGGACCGGTTCGGTCTTGCACAGATCTATCAGCTTCGCGGCCGTGTAGGGCGTGCGGATGAACAGGCTTATGCCTATCTGTTTATTCCAGCGGAAACCGGTCTTGGAAAAGATGCACAAAAACGGCTGAAGGTTCTGATGGAGCACAGCGATCTGGGCTCCGGCTTTCAGATTGCCATGAGCGATCTTCAGATCCGGGGCGGTGGGTCTGCACTGGGGGTTTCCCAGTCCGGGCATATTGCCGCAGTGGGCTATGACATGTTTTTGCAGCTTATGGAAAACGCCGTGGCAGAGCTGAAAGGTGAACCCATAACCGATGCCCTGGAACCGGAAATCAATATCCCCATATCCGCGTTTATTCCGGAAACGTATGTTCCGGATATTGATCAGAGGCTTTCTGTCTATCGCCGTCTGGCCAGAATGACGGAAATTGCGGATATTTCGGCCATTAAGGAAGAGATGCTCGATCGATACGGTGTTCTTCCGGATGAGGCTACAAACCTGTTATTGAAAATCATGCTCAAGATTCTTTCTGTAAAAGGAGGGGTGAAACGGCTGGATATCACCGGGAGAAATCTGTCGCTGCAATTTTCAGAAATACACCAGAAACATCCATTTGGATTGGTGGATATGGTCACAGCCAGTCCGAAAAAATTTCAATTCACCATGGATCATGCATTAAAAGTGAAACTGACCCAGTCCGGGATTCAGGGCGCTGTTATCGAAATTAAAAACATCTTGAAAGAAATTGCGATGCATGTTAACCGCTGAGAGCTTCAGAGATTGAACTTCTTTTTTATAGAAATCATCAAGTTTGCTTTTTTAGGCTGTGATATGGATATCGAAAAACAAAACCGGTTGATATTCTATATATTGATTCTTTCATTCTTTTTAACAATTTTCGGGTGTTCAAACCCTGGAACAGTTATAGAGGATGAGGCTCTCATTCAGGTGGAAGATCAGGTGATGACCTCACTGGATTTTGCCAAAGCTCTGGAATTTTCAAGCACTGCCTATCCCCACAATGCAATTCAGGACAAAGGGTTAGTAAAAACCATTCGGCTGCGCCTGATGGATCAGCTTATTGAAGAGATGATTCTGGTACAAAAGGCAAAGGAGCTTCATATTGTGGTTTCGGAACCGGAGATCCAGGAAGCAATCGATGAGATTAAAAAGGATTACCCGGATGATCAATTCAAGGAAACATTTCTTGAAAATGCGGTTTCCTTTGAAACCTGGAAAAGCCGGCTGAAAATACGGATTCTCATGGAAAAGGTTATCCGTTCCGAGCTGGAGGATAAAATTAAGATAACCAAAGAGGATATTTCCGGGTACTATAAAGAACACGCTCCGGACGGCACACTGGATACGGAAGCCGGTACCGGAGAATCTGAAATGAATGAGATGATTGTAAAGAGTATACGGAGAAAAAAAGCGGAAGAAAATTATAAAGACTGGATAAAGAATCTTCGAAAAGAGTATAAGATTGAAATTAACAAGAAATTGTGGGAAAAAATCCTTGAATCATGAGCCAATTTCAAAACGATTAAAAAGCGTCACACCGGCGAAAGTCAGTGCCCAGAAAAGAGCCGAAAATACTGGATAGCGCTACGCTTCACTGCGTGTCTAGTTTTCGCCGGAACTACAACAACAGACTTTTGAAATTGGCTCTCATAAAAAAAAGGAACTGAAGAATAAATGAAATTATTTCAAAAAATTGGATGGGTTGCCGTATGTATCAGCCTGTTTTTACATACCGCCTTATCCCTCTCAATTGCTGCAACAGGGGATGCAATCGTTGTGGATCGAATTGTCGCGATTGTAAATGATGATATTGTAACACTCTCAGAACTGAACGAAATACTGGATCCATATGCTGAAAAAATCCGTGCATACGGGTATCCTCCTGAAAAGGAAAAAGAGCTGATTTTCAATGCCCGGGAAGAGATCGTGAATCAGCTTATCGAGAAGACACTGGCAGATCAGGAGATCGAGAAAGCAGAGATCGTTGTGAACGAGAGTGAGATTGATAATGCTGTGGAGCGGATTAAAAAGAAAAATTATTGGACAGATGAGGAGTTGCGGGAAAATCTGGCCAATGACGGGCTCACTCTGGAAAAATACCGCCAACGAATGAAAAAACAGATCCAGCGGTCCCGGCTTCTGGATTACAAGGTGAAATCAAAAATTATCGTGACCAACGAGGATATCGGTAAGTATTTTCAGGAACATCCGGAAAAATACTCCGGTATTGTCAAATACCACCTTCGGAATATTATTTTACAACAGCCCGCTGTTTCTGGTGGAGAGGAGGAGGGTGCGGTTCTGAACAGAATGAAAACCATTCAGGAACGTCTTAAACAAGGGGAATCCTTTGAAATGCTTGCCAGGCTGTACTCTGAATCCACCCTTGCAGAAGGGGGCGGAGATCTTGGTTTGTTTCAGCTCAAGGACCTTTCCGAATCCATCCAAAATGCAGTGAAAGATCTGAAGGCAGGTCAATTTACAGATATATTGCAGACCGATAAAGGATATCAGATTTTTTTTATTGAAAATATCGTTACCATTCCGGGTAAAACACTGAAAGAGGCTTCCCCTGAAATCGAAGAGGAACTGTATAACGAAATGCTGGACAATGCTTTAAAATCATGGATTGATGATTTGAAAAAAGATTCGCACATCAAAAAAATATTATAATCGGGTAAATGATTTGAAACAGAGATCAGCAGAAAATATGATCGCAAATATTGATTTACCATCTTTCGGCAGCTACCTGAAAAATACGCGGCTTGAGAAAGGGATTGGTCTTGAGGAGGTTTCTGCAGGAACAAAGATATCCATGCATGTGCTTTCCCTGATCGAGAAAGAAAATCATGAACAACTGCCAAGCCCGGCTGTTGTAAGGGGTTTTTTACGATTGTATGCGGATTGTATCGGTGTAGAAAAGGACATGGTGATCAATTTATACAGGGAAAACCTTGAAGAAAATGCCATTGCATCCTCCGGCAGGAGAAGGATTGGTAATCGGTTGAATACCTGGTTCCGGCTTTTTCTTTTTTTGGGTCTTATTACAGGCATTGTTGCCTCTGTCTATTATATATCGGGTGTATCTGTTCAGGATCCGGTGAGCGCTCCGGAAATATCAAAAGGCAATATGGATTCAGCGGGGAAAACAGCAGATACGAAAATGGCTGAAAAGGCTGAATTCCCACCCAAAGAAGAAGATCATCCACCTAAAAAACATAGGTTGCTTATCCAGGCGACCGATGATTCCTCGATAAAACTGATTATTGACGGGAAAATGCCGGAGGAATATACCCTGTCTTCAGGGGATCGGCTGGAGCTGGAAGCCTTAAACCATTTTAATATTTTAATCGGCAATGCCAATGGTATTAAATTAACCATGGATGAAAAACCGGTAGCGATCTCTGGGAAAAAAGGGCAAATGGTAACATTGAAGCTTCCGTAAAATGGATATCTGCAAATGCTGAGCGATAAAAATAAAATATTGGTGGAAAGCATCAAACGTCTGATCAGAAGGGGTGCGACTTCCCATTTACGGAAGATTGTCAATAAAACGCATGCCGCAGACCTGTCCGGGGTGTTTCGAGCTCTTTCACTGAACAATCAGAAACAGTTGTTCAATATGATTGATGATATCGAAAACAAAGGTCTTCTGTTCTGCGAACTGGATAGGGATACTTTTCTGGAGATTGTGGAAGATATCCATCTTGATTCACTGGTTGCTATCCTCAAGGAAATGCAGACCGATGATGTTGCCGATCTGATTGCAAAGCTTCCGGAAGAGCAAGCCAATGCCGTTCTTGAAAAAATGGAAAAGGAGGATTCGGAAGAAGTAGAGGATCTGCTTCGATATGATGATGATACGGCAGGCGGTATCATGGTGCCTGAGTTTATTGCATTGAATCAGGAGATGACGGCAAAACAGGCAATCGAATCGCTTCAGACAGAGCATCAGGATGTGGAGATGCCATTTTATCTCTATGTTACGGATGAGTATGGATGCCTGATGGGAGTTATTTCACTCCGTCAGCTTGTTGTCGTGGCACCTCAGACACCGCTGAAAGAATTCATGGCAAAAGAAGTGATCTCCGTCCTGCCGAGTGTTGATCAGGAGGAGGTTGCCAGGATCGTTGCCCGGTATGATATTCTGGCTGTTCCGGTTGTTGATGAAAACAGGCATCTGATCGGAATCGTCACCGTAGATGATGTAATTGACATTTTCAGGCAGGAAGCAACAGAAGATATTTTGAAAATGGCTGGTGCAGGTGAAGAGTTTATCGAGACCAAGTCGGTGATACGGAGCACCAAGACCCGTCTTCCATGGCTTTTTGTAAGCTGTATCGGTGGTATCCTTGCATCTTTGATTATCAGCAGTTTTCAGGGAAGCCTTGTAAAATTTGCGTATCTTGCTGCATTCATCCCTGTAATAGCAGGAATGGGAGGAAATATCGGTACCCAGTCCTCCACCATTGTTGTTCGCGGACTCGCAACAGGCCGGTTGAATATCCGGGATCTGTGGCCGGTTGTTTTCAAAGAGCTGACTGTGGGCCTGATACTTGGTGTTGTCTATGGTACGATGATCGGGTTGGTTGCCCAGCTTCAATACAGTCGAGGGGCGCTGGCTGTTTCTGTATGTTCAGCGGTGGTTTCTTCCATGACCATTGCAGCACTGGTAGGCTCTCTGGTACCCATGATTTTTGCCAGAATCAATATCGACCCTGCTGTGGCAACAGGGCCGTTTGTCACTACATCGATAGATATCATCAGTGTTTTTTTCTATTTTCAGATTGCTACAATCCTCCTGGGTGTGTAGCAGATGTCCGATTTTTCAGCCCGTGCGATTATACTTCGGCGCATTGATCATGGAGATTATGATCTGATTGTTACTCTGTTGACAAAGGAGTATGGGAAGCTTTCCCTGATTGCAAAAAATGCCAAAAAAAGCATTAAACGGTTTTCCGGGGTTCTTGAACTGTTTTCAGCCCTTGATATTATCGGGAAAAAAGGACGTGGAAAACTTCCGGTTTTAATGGAAGCCAGTCTTGTTCAACCCTATACCGGGATTCGGTGTGATATCTTGAAAACCGCATATGCGAGTTACTTTGCAGAAGTTGTAAACATCTGGGTAGAAGAAGGCAAACCGCAGGAGCGTCTGTATTCTCTCATGGAGTATGTCTTTCATCTACTCGATCAGAATTCTCTTTCCGGAGAAGAGTTGAGTATTATTTTCCAGATGCGTTTTCTGGCACTTTCCGGTTTGTCTCCAAACCTTGTGGAATGCGGCAAATGCCGGATTGCCCTGGAACAGTTTGATGGCAACAGGATTTATATTGATTTTTCAAAAGGGGGGATTCTGTGTCAAAACTGCATAACTTCCATCCAGGAAAAGAGGCAGCTTTCCGCGGGGACGGTGAAGCAACTACTGTGGGTCAATAACAGCGACTTAAAAAAGGCGGAACGGATTCGTTTCACCCCCCGTGCTGTTATGGAGGGGCTGAATTTTCTGGAAAAATTTGTTTTTTTTCAGATGGGAAAAGAACCGAGAAGCCTGAAGTTTCTGAGAAACATTCGAATGACCATGTAATGGGCGACTACCCAGAGATCGGATCAATCAGATACAGATGAATCAACACGGATGATAAACTGCCGATGAACAACAAACTTCAAAAAATTCTTGAAAAAAAACCGGTTGAAGCCATTGCGCCTTGCCGGATTGACTTGGGCGGGACACTGGATATCCGGACCTTTCACCTTCCGCTGAGACACCTGTCTCCCTGTACGTTCAACATTGCGTTGGATATGAATACGCATGTCACGCTGCTCCCCTATCAGAATGACCGGATTCGGATCTCCTCCAGGGGATTCCCGGACGCTGAATTTCCGGCAGACGAAGCGCCTTTTGATCACCCCATGGGGCTGATGTTCGCCATTGCCTCGTATTTCGGGGCCAACGGTGTGCATGTCCGGATACATTCATCATCCCCGCCCAGAAGTGCGTTGGGTGGATCATCGGCAGCAGCCGTGGCCCTTGTTGCCGCTTTTTCATCGATATTGCAGGATCCGGAAAATAATGAGTTGTCCAGATCCGACACGGCAATTCTCGCGCATGCCATAGAAGAAAGTGTCGCCGGTGTTCCGTGCGGGTTTCAGGATCAGCTTGCTGCCGTGTACGGAGGAATCAATGCCTGGCATTGGCCTTGTCGGATTACGGAGCCCCTTTTCCGGAAAGAATCGGTTATTCCGGAACCGGAATACAAACAGTTTCGTAAGCATTTTATTGTGGCTTATTGTGGTGTGCCGCACGTATCGGCCGATATCAACGGCAGGTGGGTCAAACAGTTTCTTGCCGGAAAAAGCAGGCGGGAATGGTGTGAAATTATTTCATGCACGAAAAATTTTATTGATTCACTCAGAGAACATAATTATAAAGGTGCATCCGAATTTATGCAAAAGGAAACATCAATCCGGATGAAAATGACCCCGGATGTTCTGGATGATATGGGGAAGAAACTTTCGGATGAAGCAGCCCGAAATCAATGTGGAGCAAGATTCACCGGAGCCGGTGGCGGGGGTTGTGTCTGGGCATTGGGAGAACAGAGTGATATTGAAAAATTGGAATCCGTCTGGCAGGAGATTCTATCCGGCCGGAAGGATGCTTTTCTGCTGGATACAGCCATTAACTCAACAGGATTGATGGTGAACAGATAGCATTTTTTATTTTGTAAAAAGGAAAATCAACATGTATTTTCAGGATGTCATACTTACATTGCAGAAATTTTGGGCCAAAAAGGGGTGTGTGCTGGTTCAACCCTTTGATTCGGAGGTTGGAGCCGGAACATTTCATCCAACCACACTTCTCCGGGCTCTTGGACCGGAACCGTGGAATGTCGCTTATGTCCAGCCATCCAGGCGTCCTACGGATGGGAGGTATGGCGAGAATCCGAATCGGCTCCAGCATTATTACCAGTTTCAGGTCATCCTGAAACCATCTCCAGAAAATATCCAGACACTTTATCTTCAGAGCTTGAAAGCCATTGGCGTGGATTCGCTTGAGCACGATATCCGTTTTGTTGAAGATGACTGGGAATCCCCGACACTGGGTGCTTCCGGTCTGGGATGGGAGGTCTGGCTGGATGGAATGGAAATCACTCAATTTACCTATTTTCAGCAGGCAGGCAGCATCGAGCTCCATCCTATATCTGTGGAGATTACCTATGGCCTTGAAAGGATCACCATGTATCTACAGGGAATTGATAATGTGTATGACCTGAAGTGGAATAAGCATATCTGCTATGGGGATGTCCACCATCAACAGGAGGTGGAAGGGTCCACCTATAATTTTGAGATTGCGGATGTGGATATGCTGCATGATTTTTTTAAAAAGTATGAAGCAGAAGCGCTTCGGATCATTGAGAAGGGATTGGTTCTGCCGGCTTACGAATACTGTTTGAAATGCTCGCACAGTTTTAACCTACTGGATGCCAGAGGCGCCATCAGTGTCACGGAGAGGACCGGATTTATCGGGCGTATCCGGAATATTGCAAGGGCATGCGCAGAAGGATATCTGAAGCAACGTGAGAACATGGGATTTCCACTTATAAAGAAAATATGAAGTGATCATTGACATTGATCATCCTGAAAGCATTCCGGCTTGGTCGGATTTTTAAACCAGACAGTCGCAAGCCGATGAAGAATAGAGGATATTATGGAAAAATTGCTACTTGAGATCGGAACAGAAGAGATACCGGCAGGATATATTGAGCCTGCTTTACAGGCATTATCTGCCGCATTGTTAAAAAAAATGGATGATGCCCGTATTGCTCACGGAAACGCAAAGACTTATGGGACTCCCAGAAGACTTGCCATCGAAGTGTCGGATGTGGCGGAAAAACAGGAGCCTGTAACCAGTGAGGTTATGGGGCCTCCGGAACGTGTCGGATTGGATGAAACCGGTAAACCGACCGTTGCTGCGGTTAAATTTGCTGAGAAAGTAGGTATTCCGGTTTCAGCCATCAGGGTCTCCGAAACCCAGAAGGGACGTTACCTCATGGCCGTAAAAACGGAAAAAGGTTTTGCCACAAAAACAATATTAAAAACGATCCTGCCGGAAGTGATTGTTACGCTGCCTTTTCCCAAATCCATGAAGTGGTCGGATATGAACATCCTGTTTGCCAGACCGATCCAGACGGTTCTCGCATTGTTGGGAAAAGAAGTGGTGTCCTTTTCCATTGAAAGACTCAAGAGCGGCCGGTGTGCAATGGGACATCCGTTTATGGCACCGGGGAGAATTACAATTGAATTACCGGACCAGTATGTTGAAGCCCTTGAGGCTGTCTTTGTCTTTGCAGATATCGAGAAAAGAAAACAATTGATATTGAATGCCGTTGCATCTGTTGCTGAAAGTCTGGGAGGCCGTGTACAACCGGATGAAGACCTGGCCGATATTGTTACCAATCTGGTTGAATACCCGGTTCCAATCGCCGGTTCCTTTGATACAAAATTTCTGGAGTTGCCCAAAGAGGTTTTGATCATGGCCATGAGGGAACACCAGAAATATTTTGCCGTTGTAGATGACAGGAATCAGTTGAAGCCAAATTTTATTGCTGTCAACAATACCCGGGCAAAGGATATGCGACTTGTAGCAAAATGACATGAGCGTGTGCTGAGAGCGCGACTTGAAGATGCCATGTTTTTCTATCGGGCAGATCGTAAAACAGATCTGGATCAACTGGTGGATAAATTAAAGGGAGTGCTTTTTCAGGCAAAGCTGGGTTCTGTATATGAGAAGATAAAACGGGTACAGACACTGGGAGAGTACCTGGTTGAAAAGTCAGGCCAGGATGAGCCGGTGAGACTTGGTGTATCCAGGGCAGCATGGCTGTGCAAGGCAGATCTGGTCAGTCGCATGGTTGTCGAATTTCCGAAGCTCCAGGGGATCATGGGACGGGTATATGCAAAACTGGCTGGTGAAAGCGATCCTGTGGTAACGGCTATCGAGGAGCATTATCGTCCGGTTTACTCCGGAGCGCCATTGCCGGAAACAAAGGTGGGATCTCTTCTGGCCATTGCCGATAAGCTGGATTCGATCTGTGGGTGTTTTCATGCCGGGTTAATCCCAACAGGGGCATCGGATCCATATGCACTTCGCCGGCAGGGAATTGGAATTATACAGATCATTCAGAAGATGAATTTCACTTTTTCCCTGAAAGGGGTTATTGAAAAAAGTGTCAGCCTTTTTGGGGGAGCGGATATTTCGAAAATCCAGGAGACTGCCGGACAGGTTTATTCCTTTCTGCAGGATCGGATATCACATATGCTTGCCGATGAGGGATTTCAAAAAGACGTGATCGCAGCGGTCACTTCCGTTTCTGTTGACAATATTCCGGATTTACGAAAACGGGTCAAGGCACTTGAAAGCATGAAGAGCAAGCCGGATTTCGAACCCCTTGCCATCGCCTTTAAACGGGCTGTGAATATTATAAAAAAAGCAACTGCGGGCTTTTGACGTACATTGTCATTCCTCC
>CAYTGW010000074.1:0-3081 GCA_964437395.1 uncultured Desulfocicer sp. | reverse complement strand
TTTAAAAAAAGCAGACAACTTCCAGAGAGGCGAAGTATCGGAATCTCTTTTTGAGGAGAGTTGTGAATCTGACTTATACAACGCCTGCAAGAGTGTTCGGCAAAAAGTTTCAGGATGTCTTGCAGAAGGAAATTTTGACAGGGCTTTGATAGAGATTTCGGGATTGCGTGGTGTTGTGGATGCTTTTTTTGACGGGGTTATGGTGATGGCGGATAATCCGGATGTGAAAAACAATCGGCTGGCTTTGTTGACCGAAATTGCAGCGTTGTTCAAGGATATTGCGGATTTTTCCAGAATTTCTGTGTAGTTCTGTGATATTATTTGGGCTCCGGGAAAACCGGGTAATTCAAATTTATTATTTCAAGGAGAAGGATATGCCTTTTGACCCAGATCAGGATAAAAAGTTAAAAGAATGGAAATGTGAAGAAACCGGATTGATCGTTTCCATCAATCAGTATGGGAATGCGCAGCCTAAGGTTCAGATCGGTCCCCGGATGTTGAAGAAAAAAGATGGAACCGATCGGGCTCCTTCAAAAGCAGGCCGGTTGAATCTTGAAGATATGGAATTCCTTTATGGCATTATCGATGAAGTCAAGGAAGAACTTGAAAATCGGATAAAGCCCGAATAACAGAGAGCCAATTTCAAAACTATTATAAATCGTCACACCGGCGAAAGTCAGTGCCCATAAAAGAGCCGAAAATACTGGATTCTAGTTTTCGCCGGAACTACAACAACAGGCTTTTGAAATTGGCTCCAGATCATATGCATATAGCAGAAGAATGAATCCCAATGAAGCCATTATCAATCCGATTCGGAGCCCCAGGTCTCCGGATCCCGGATCTCTGGTAATTCTGGTCTCATCCAGAAAGGATATGATGGCACTCTGTTCACTGTTGCAGGTGAAACCGGATCATTCCTTTGATTTTATGATGAGCCGGATCTGTACTTCTATCAGTGAGAGCCATCATTTTTCAGTGGTTGGCCCGATGGTCGGGGCTCCGTATGCTGCAATCCTTTTTGAAAACCTGATTGCATGGGGAGCACGGAAGTTTATTTTTTTCGGGCTTTGCGGCTCCATCTCCCCGAATGTTAAGATCGGAGACATCATTCTACCGACCGGGTCTTTCATACAGGAGGGCACCTCTCTGCATTATGGGAAAGAAACCGGGGAGGTTTCTCTTTGTTCAGGAAATATCCTTTCAAAACTGAAGGCGGCATTTGAAGAAGAACACCTTGTGTTTCAGGAAGGTCTTGTAGTAACGACCGATGCGGTTTTCCGGGAAACAAGAGAACTGGTTTATGCCTATCAGGAGAAAAATGCATTAGGTGTTGAAATGGAACTATCAGCCCTTTTCACCATCGGCAAATATCGTGGTGTAGACATCGGAGCTGTCCTTGTGGTATCTGATGAATTGTCCACTTTTCAATGGAAGCCCGGGTTTGGAGAAGATTTTTTTAAGAAGCAATGCAAAGTAGTACAAAGGACGATTTCAAAAATATGTCTGACATTGCAGCAACTGAAATAGAACAGCTCGTCAATCAACTGGAGATTTATAATTCCGCCTATCGCAAGGGAAAGCTTCTGATCAGTGATGTTGAGTATGATCAACTGGTAGAAAAGCTCCGGTCACTCAACCCGTCCCATCCTTTTCTGAACAGAGTCGAACCGGAACTTTTTGAAGGCAAAAAGGAGATTCGTCATCCTGTTCCCATGCTTTCCATTGAAAAAGCATATTCCCGGGAAGCTCTTGAACGGTTTATCAATCGTGTCAAAAAAGAAGCTGCGGAAATCGGGATATTGGATATCCGTTTCTCGGTGACCCCGAAGCTGGACGGGCTTGCCGGACGGGATGATGGAGAAATTTTTGCATCCAGGGGAAATGGCGAGGTCGGGTATGAGATCAGCAGCGCATTTGAGAAAGGAATTATTCCTCTTGGCGGCCGAGGCCGTGGGATCGGTGAAATCGTTATCAAGAAATCCTATTTTGACGAGCATTTATCCGGCCATTTTGAACATCCCCGAAATCTGGTGGTTGGAATCATCAATTCAGATAAACTGAATGAATTCGCAGTCAAGGCCATAGAAGACAGGGCTGTATTATTCGTGCCCTATGCGGAGCTGGAATCATGGGTCGGAACCCCGGAAGAACTTGTGGATCAGATCGAAGAAGTAACCCGGAAGCTTTCAGCAAAAACCGATTATCCTATGGATGGAATGGTTGCCGGCGTGACGGATGAGACTGTCCGGGAACGTATGGGATCGACTGCACACCACTATCGGTGGCAGATTGCCATTAAAACAAAGGGTGAAACTGCAGTCACACGGGTGGAGAAGCTGGTCTGGCAGGTGGGGAGAACCGGCAATATAACACCGGTGATGGAAGTTATGCCGATATTTCTTTCCGGTGCAACAATCAGAAGGGTTACGGCACACAATGCCGGGAAGGTAAGAGATGAAAAAATAGGCATAGGCGCGGAGATTGAGATCATACGAAGCGGAGAGGTGATCCCCAAATTGGAAAAGGTAATTACTCCTTCCGATCAGATGGAGCTTCCGAGGTTTTGCCCTTCCTGCAATTCATCCCTTCAATGGGATAATGATTTTTTAAAGTGTATGGCCTCTTTTTGTCCGGCTCAGGTAGAGCAGGGAATTATTCATTTTTTTAAAACTTTGGGAACCGCGGAATGGTTTGGCATCAAGACGGTTCAAAAACTGGTGGAGGATGGATTCAACAGCCTTGTTAAAATTTATGCTATGACGGAACAGAATTTTTTAGACATGGGATTTGGGCCAGTGCAGTCCAAGAATTTATGGAATGCCATTCAGGTAAGCATATCCAAACCAGTGGAGGACTGGCGATTCCTTGCTGCTTTTGGGATTCCGGATCTGGGTACAGGGGATAGCCGGAAGCTTTTATCCCACATCAGGCTGGATGACCTTGGGAGTGTCCGGAAAGAGGAAATTATTGAGATTCATGGCTTTGGTGAAAAGACCGGCGAATCCATACAAAAGGGAATTGAAAAGATATGGCACACCATAAAACATATGCTGAATATGGGCTTTACCCTGGAAAAAACAC
>CAYTGW010000073.1:0-17001 GCA_964437395.1 uncultured Desulfocicer sp. | reverse complement strand
AAGTAGAATCCATTCCATGACGCCTCCTCTTCCTTCTGAAATACAGGTGTCAATGCAACATATGATCAGGCGAAATAATCATGGTATTCGGGCGGAATGACCGCTTTGTTGACTTCGAATAATTCGATAAGCACATTGTCGGGCGCCGGCACCATGATGTATTTCATGTAGGCGAGATCAACAACACTTTTCGTAAATCCGATCCCTTCCGATTTCAGGCGTTTGTAGTCACGTTCCACATCATCCGTCTGGATCCCAAAATGATGGATGCTTCCCGGCCCAGGGTTTTTGGGGGCCTGATCGTAAAAATGGATTCGACCGTTGCCCACCTTCATGAAAACATTGCGGACGCCGGCGACTTCCAGATCCAGAACAATCTCGCCGCCAAAAAAATTTTGGTAAAAGCTCAGACTTTTTTGGATGTCCGTCGCAAAAAGATGCACATGATGAACATGATGAGACATACATTCCTCCTTATTTTATTTTTCCCTTGCTGACGGATGCAGCAGGCAATTTAACCCGGCCGCAGGGCTTTGTCGGCTCCACCCTCTTGGCCCAATCCTCGGCCCACATATTGAGCTGCTCGATGATTTTTCCCAGAGCGAGACCCTCCGCTGTGATGACATATCCTTCCCGATCGAGAAGTTCTATGATTCCGGCCTCGCGCAGGTCAGATATGCGAGCGTTGAGCACGGTGGGTGAAATGTCTCCGCAGAGTTTCTGCAGGGTTCTGAAGCTGCTGGGACCATTTTGGTACAGTTCCCATAAGATCCGCAGGGACCAGCGCCGACCCAATAAATCGAGCAGCACCATGATGGGTCGTCCGCTTTGAGAGCCTCTGACCTTTATGCCGGGTTTTGACGTTGCCATGCTTCACCTCGCTGCTACTAATTGTGTATCGCTACTAAATTAGTAGCTAAAGGCGAGCAAAAAGTCAAGAATAATTTTTTTAATGGCAGGCTATTGTCACAACACGCATAGTCTTTAATTTGAATTAACGGGTATTTTCAATTCTGATAAGGCCTTTGAATATATTAATTTTATGCTTCCTGACGCTGCGGACACACATGGTGAATCGGAGTCCATTGATGTGCAGGGTGGAAAAATTGAAGTCGTCCCCGTGTGGCAGTGGCTGCTGCGATAAGATAAAACAGGTTCATTCTGAGACAACGAGATCTTTGTGTTTCCTTTCGATTTGCTTTCATGTTGACACGATATATGGCCACACAAAGGGCAGGCACAGGGGCCTGCCCCTACGAATCATGTCATCTTGATTGCAAAATGGAATCAGAACTCCTTTTTGACATCATCCAGGGTTTTTTCAACAAGAGCCCTGATTTCAGAGAGCCTTTCTCTGGTCATGGCTTCAAAGCGCAATACCAGCGCCGGCTGGGTATTGGATGCACGGACCAATCCCCACCCGTCATCAAACAGGACCCTTACACCATCAATGTCAATGACATCATATTTCTCCCGGAAAATCCGGGTCACCTTTTTAACCACCTGAAATTTGATTTTATCCGGACATTCCACACGGATCTCCGGTGTATTGATTGTCTTTGGGACATCCGCCAGCAGTTCGGATATGGTTTTCCCGGTGTCTGACAGAATTTCCAGAAGCCGGCAGGAGGCATAAATGGCATCATCATACCCAAAATACCGGTCTGCAAAAAAGATATGGCCGCTCATTTTACCGGCTAGTTCCGCTTTTTCCTCTTTCATCTTTTTTTTGATCAAAGAATGCCCTGTCTTCCACATAATGGGGTTGCCGCCGTGTTTCCGGATATCATCGTACATGGTCTTGGAGCATTTGACCTCTGAAATAAAGGTTGCGCCGGGCTTCCGGGAAAGTATTTCCCTGGAAAAAATGATCATCAACTGATCCCCGTATATAAGCTTGCCTGTTTTATCCACAACCCCGATCCGATCTGAATCACCATCATACCCGATTCCAAGATCAAGCTCCTTTTCCTTCACCAGCGCGATCAGATCCTTCATGTTCTTTGCAACCGTTGGATCGGCTTCATGATTCGGGAAAGTGCCATCCATATCACAGTATAATTCATGGACCTCGCAGTTCAATTTCTTAAGAATCGGAACCGCAACCACCCCACCGGTTCCGTTCCCTGCATCCATACCAACCTTCATGGGCCGGCGGATATGGATATTTGAAACCACATAATCATGATAGGCTGCAATCACATCCTGAGAAACCCTTTTCCCTCTGCCCTCGGTATATTGTTTTTTCTCAATCATCTGCCGGATGGTCTGAATATCCTCACCATGGACGGAATCCAGATTCAGACAGATCTTAAAACCATTGTACTCCGGTGGATTATGACTGGCCGTCACCATCACGCCACCCTGTGTCGAAAGGTGTTGAATCGAAAAATAAAAAACCGGAGTCGGACAGATCCCAACATCGATCACATCACATCCAACAGACAACAGACCCTGAATCACCTTTTCACTATAGTGATCCGATGAAACCCTGCAATCTCTTCCTACGGAAAGCCTGGTATGGCCGCGGGTAACCAGAAAACTCCCGACCGCTTTGCCGATGAGGAAAACATCTTCTCCGGTAATATCTTTCCCGGCAATGCCGCGTATATCATACTCTCTGAATATTTCAGGATTCATGCTCTATTTTCTCCATAATCATATAACAGCAGGTTAGATTGAAAATCTCACGACTTACCATGAATGTCAATCCTCAAAAAAAAATTTATCCATTACCCATTCACGTGCAGTGAAAGGCTTGAAATAGCATCCCCAATCTGATAATCGCTGTTTGTAAATATACTTTTTTTCAAATGGAGAAGGATATGAAACTGCAAAAAACCACGCGACGGGACTTTATCAAAATTTCGGCAATGACCGCAGCAACGGCAGCGCTTGACTGGACCAGTCTGAAAGAGGCTTCCATGGCTGTTGAAAATAAAGAAGAATACCCGGTAGTCATTATCGGTTCCGGCATAGGGGGGCTGACCTGTGCAGCCTATTTGTCCAAAGCCGGATTTCCGGTAACGGTAGTGGAACAGCATCATACTCCGGGTGGATATGCGACTGCTTTTCAACGGGGTAACTTTTCCTTTGAGGTCTCACTTCATGCTGTTGCGGCGAAAAACAACGCCACCTATCAGATGTGCAATGACCTTGGGCTCCTCTCAAAAGTGGAATTTGTTGAGCTTGAGAAAGCCCATCGACTGGTAACAGGAAATAAGGATCTGCTTTTACCGGATAAGGACCCTGAGGCATATATCCGGTTGTTATCCGACCATTACCCTGCAGAAAAAGAAGGAATCCGGAATTTCGTTACTGAAATGCTTGGAATTCAGGAGGAGGTACACAAACTCTTTCTGAATAAAAATGAGTATATAACCCTGTTTTTCCCGTTGCAGTATTCAAAAATGTGGGCTGTCCGGAATAAAACCCTGGCAGACCTGTTGAATGAGTATGTTGCTGATCCTGAGCTGAAAAATGTGCTCAGCTTTTTATCCGGCTATTATGGTCTTCCGCCCTCAAAACTATCCGGATTCTATTATGCCAATTCCGTCGCAGACTACCTGAAAAACGGTTCGTGCTATGTCCGGGATCGTTCCCAGAACCTGAGCAATGCGCTTGTGGATATCATCAAAGAGAATGGCGGAACGCTCCTTCTGAATACTCCTGCGGAAAAAATCATGGCAAATGGCGGCGCTGTAACCGGAGTTCGAACCGCCGACGGCAAATGGCTGCCTGCAAAGTTCGTTGTCAGCAATGCCAACCTTCCTGACACCTTCGGCAAACTGTTGTCAACGGATGTGGACTATTCAGGATATTCGGAAAAACTCGCTACCCTTCGCCCAAGCATATCGTCCTTTAGCATCTGGCTGGGATTACATGAAAGTATACGCGGCAAAATTCCAGGCTGCTGTATTCATGTGAAAACAAAAGAAGGTGCGGAAGTAGCTTATCAGAACGCGCTCGCGTGTGATCCTGAAAAAGTCGGCTATTCCATTACCCTTTTTGACAACTACTTCGACGGATATTCAGCTCCTTCCAAATCAACCGTTATGATCACCTTCCTCTCGGGATATGAACCCTGGAAAGGATTTGAAAAAGAGTACTTCGCAGACAGGGAAAAAGAATATTATCAACGGAAAAAGCAGATCACAGAAAGGATGATCCAGCGGGTTGAAAATCAGTTCATTCCCGGCCTGGCCGGTATGATTGAAGAGCAGGAGTCCGCCACACCCCTCACCAATATCCGCTTCACCAGAAATCCACAGGGAGCCATATACGGCTATGAACAGGCCATGGACAACCAGTTCATGGGTCGAATCAAGAACCATACGCCCATTATAGGACTCTACCAGGCAAGTGCCTGGGGATATCCGGGCGGGGGATATGAAGGAGTGATGAGAAGCGGGCTTGGAACTTTCAGGATGATTGTTGAAAGCTTATAACTACTTCTGGTTCCGTACACTTACTTCGATAATTTCGGATTGTTCCAATGGCGGTCATGATCGCGATTGCTTTTTTTCTCCAAATTCTTTTGAATGGCCTGGGTCAGGTCAATTCCAGTCTGATTCGCGATACATCCGATCACAAAAAGAACGTCCGCAAGCTCATCCGCAAGATCCGGGCAGTTGTCTCTGTTTTTAAAACTCTGATCCCCGTAAATCCGGGTCATGATCCTGGCCACCTCTCCTACCTCTTCCATCAGGATACCAAGGTTTGTGAGTTCGGAAAAATAGCGTACACCAAAATCTTTGACCCACAGATCAATTACATTCTGATATTCTTTTATGGTCAGTTCTGCCATGATCAACCACCTTTCATTTTATAATGAATAACACAATTTTTTGATATTTAAGAACTACAGATTGCTTGATTCACCTGTCCAAGAAACTATCTTTTACTACTGAACAAAGGAGATTCGCAATGCAAAAAAAGGTTTTGTCGCTGCTTGTCGCAATCCTGTTTTTGTTTCCATTAACTGCCTCATCTCAGCCCATTAACGATTTGGTTCTCATTACCGAACAATATCCTCCATTCAGTTTTGAAATAGCCGGTAAAATTCAGGGGATAACCGTAGATGTCCTGGTCAAGATGTTAGAGAAAACCGGATCAACATTAAAGCGGGAAGATATCAAGATATGGCCATGGGCCAGAGGGTATAACAAAGTCCAAACCAAGAAAAACACCTGTCTGTTCGGAATGACCAGGAATGAAAAACGTGAAAAGCTTTTCAAATGGGTAGGTCCTGTCGCCCCTACAAAAACATCACTGATCGCCAGAAAAGACAGCAACATCAAGATTCAATCCGATAAAGATCTTAATCAATATAAAATCGGCGTGATTCGGGATGACATCAGTGAGTAGCGCGTACTTGACCTTGGTATTCCACCAGCCGGCGTACACGCTGAAGCGAAAACAGAATCATGCGTTAACATATTGAATATCAAACGGATCGATCTTTGGGCCTACGATGAGATCACGGCCATGTGGTTTATCAAGGGAGCTGGTTTAAATACTTCGGATTTCCAAGCTGTCCATACGATAGATACAGGCTATATGTATTATGCCTTTCACATCGATACTCCGGATGGAACCATACAGACGCTACAATCCGCCCTTGACGATTTAAAATCATCAGGAGTGTATCAAAAAATATTGGACAGTTATCTGAAATAGCCCTGCGTTTTCGGAAGTGATCAGCAGTTCATCGCCAAAATGATTTGCCGAATCTTTACTCCGAAAAGAAGAGGAGGATCGGCCATCAACCCTTGATGACCACAAGCGGTCTGAGCTTTGCCACCTTTCTGGATATCCCCGCTCCATGAACCACAGCTACCACATCTGAGATATCCTTATAGGCTTCCGGCATCTCTTCTGCCAGGGTGGATCGTCCGGTCCATCGTACAACAATTCCTTTTCCAGCCAGCTCATTCTGAATGGCCCGGCCACGACTGGCCTTTTTGGCTGCATTCCGGCTCAGCACCCTTCCTGCGCCATGGCAGGTTGACCCGAATGTTTCCGTCATGGCCTTTTCCGTACCGGCCAGGATATAGGATGCAGTACCCATATCCCCGGGTATCAGAATCGGCTGGCCGGTTGTACGATACTCCTCCGGCAGAGAAGGGTGACCCGGTGGAAATGACCGTGTCGCACCTTTTCGATGGACACACAACCATGTTTTCCGGTTTTCAATCATATGCTCTTCTTTCTTTGCGATATTATGGCAGACATCATATAAAAGTTGTATGGACAGGGTGTTTGGACTGATTCCCAGCGTCCTCATGATTACTGCTTCTGCCCGGTGCATCATGATCTGCCGGTTTGCCCAGGCATAATTGGCTGCACAGGCCATGGCGCTGAGATAGCGCTGACCCTGAACCGATTGGATCATGGCATATGCCAACTGCCTGTCCGGCAGTGGATAACCGGACTTCCTTGCATGCCGTGTCAGATCCGCAAGAAAGTCATCGCAGATCTGATATCCAAGTCCGCGCGACCCTGAATGAATCATCATGGTGATCTGGCCAGGGAACAGACCGAATTTTACGGCTGTATCCGGATCAAATATCTCTTCCACAACCCCTAATTCAAGAAAATGATTCCCGGAGCCAAGAGTGCCGAGCTGTTGCGTTCCTCTTTCCAGCGCACGCTCGCTTACTGCTTCCGGATCAGCACTATCCATACAACCATGATCTTCTGTTCTGCGGATATCCAGCTCTTCCCCGAATCCATTGGCAACCGCCCATTGACTCCCTTGGCCTAAAACCTTCTTCACTTCTTTTTTGGAAAGCTTGATCGATCCGGTTGAACCCACCCCTGACGGAATCCCATGGAACAAGTCATCGGCAAGATCTTCCAGTCTGGATTGAACATCATCCACATGCAGGTTGCTGGTTGCGAGCCTGACCCCGCAATTGATATCATAGCCAACACCTCCCGGTGAAACAATCCCTTCCTTCCAGTCAAATGCAGCAACGCCGCCGATCGGAAATCCATATCCCCAGTGGATGTCCGGCATGGCAAGGGAAGCAGATACAATCCCCGGAAGCTCGGCCACATTCGCCACCTGCTTGCAGGCCTCCTCCTTTGCAACGCTGTCGATCATGGATGAACTGGAATAGATTCTTCCCGGCACATTCATATTGCCTGTCTTTGGAATCTCCCACAAGTAGTCATTTTTTTGAATTAAGTCCATGGTGTTGCTCCCTGTTCATCATACATCCAGAATAAAATTGGCAAACCATCCATCCTTATTCCGGTTCACTTCCAGTTGGTGATAGGTAACCGCTTTGATCTCATTCCGGATTTCATGTCTGTCCCTGTCATAGAGATCATAGGTGATTTCCGCTATCAGCCGGGATTCGGTTGCTTCTTTCACAGATGCCTGTTTGACAAGCCTTCCCATCCCATTCCAGAGGTATAGAATCTCCCGGAGCCAGTTCACCATCAGATCATCCAGGTCATCTCCTCTTATGGATATTGGTTGTAAATTCGTTCCCTGAAGAATATGGGTATCTGTAATCAGATCGGATATGGCAAAAGCGGCATTTTCAAAAAGCTGTTCCAGGGTTTCTCCAAACGCCTGAATCCCGAAATCCGCAGTATGGTCTGTGAATCGATATTTCAAAGCATTTATCATGTGTTCCTGTCGATGTTGTCATCCTGTAAAAAGCCGGACATGCCGTAAAACAAAGCGCGATCCGGGATAATGTATCGTTTCCTGAATGCTATGTGGAGAATACCCCTGAATAATCGATGGGTCAAGATCAAGTTCCTATAACCAACTAGTTACAAGGTTCTTACATCCCAGAGAACCTGTAAACGTAAAAGTTTTCTTACAATAAACGCATGATCCGGTTGTTTAATTTCAATATGAATGCTTTAAGCAGAATACGTCGAAGGAAAAAAGATCTGATGCATATTTTCCCGGGCTGGATTCCATATCTTCTGCTCCGGGAATTATCTTTTATATTCAGGAGGCTATCGCTGTTGTGGAAAACTGTATCCATCATCCGGAAAAGGAATCCGTGTATCAATGCATGAAGTATTCTGTTTCGTACTGTAAAGAGTGCGTCACCTGCCGTGATCCTGAACTCTTTTGTAAATTCAGACCCTCATGCCTGATTTGGTTTACCATCAAAAAATCCTTTAAATGACGATGCTGGATGGTTGCCGGTTATGGTAAAACAGATAAAAATCGGTCGCGAATAATACGGATCACCCTTACTAGACATCATTAAAATTGTTTACATCCGGTCAAGCCATATGGTAAACTTCATTTGGTTCACAAATAATTTCTCCGGAACCTGACTCAAGAGGTATTCTTGGCCCATGACCAAACCAGACGCAAAAATTGTTGAAAAGATAAAAAAAGATATCAGTCTGCTTTTCCGCCATACGGACGTAAAGCATGAAGCCATACGTGAGCTTGCCAACCTGTATTTTCAGCGTGCGGTATCCAAGCAGACAGATAATATGCAGAATGCTGCATCCGCCGGAATCATCCCTGAATCTGAAGAAGTGGATGAGGGTTCATACCATCCAGTAGACCTGGACACATTGTTACGAACTCAGATCAAACTTCCGTCCCTTCCCACTATTTTCAACCAGATCATGGATCTGATGAGTGATCCGGACAGCAGCGCCCACGATTTTTCCAATGTGATCAGCAATGACCCGGCTCTTACAGCAAGACTGTTGAAAATCGTGAACACTGCTTTTTATGGATACCGGTCTCAGATTGACACCATCTCCCATGCTGTCATGATCATCGGAACCAGTGAACTGTACGCATTGTGCCTCAGCACTTCGGTTCTGACCCTGTTTAAGGATATCCCTTCCATCCTTGTGGACATGACCTCTTTCTGGAAACACAGTATCGGATGCGGGATGATGGCCAGAAAAATCGCCGCCCGAAAAGGAGAAACAAACCGGGAACGATTTTTCGTTGCCGGTCTGCTCCATGATATCGGACGGCTGATCATCTACAACAACCTGCCGGATCAGGCCTATCAGGCGATCTCTTATGCTGCGCATTACAAGGATCTGCTGTGTAACGCGGAGACCAGGGTATTGGGTTTTGATCATACCAGAATCGGCGGAAGGATACTGGACAAATGGAAACTCCCCGGAAAACTGGCGGACGTGGTCCGGTTTCACCATCATCCGGAAAACTCTCCGGAACCTTTTAATATCGATACGGCAATCATCCATCTTTCCGATATCATGATGAATGCATTGAAACTGGGGTCAAGCGGCGAACATTTTGTGCCCCCGTTGAATCCTGCCGCATGGGAAATGATTGGTCTGCCTGTGGAGATGCTGTCTGAAATTATTCAGGAAACCGTATCTCAGATTGAAGAAATCAGCAGCATCCTGATTCCCCGGAAGCAGAGTAATCAATCCCGTCGATATTATTAATTCCATTCTATATAAGGAAAATCTAATACCGGTATCGAAATCCAAATCGGGTATTCAATGATTCCGGACCAATCACCCGTTTGTTGGTCAGATACATCTGACCGCCATTGGAAAAATGCTCCAGGCTGACTTCTGAAAACAGTGTCCAGCGATCGCTTATGTCAATATCGATCCCTCCCCCTCCGGTAAAACTAAAAGCATACAGGGTACCATCTTCGATAATCAATTCATCGGTAAAGGACATGCCGAATCCAAGATGCAGGTTCGGACGGATGGAAGAATCCGGTAGAAAAACCCATCTCCGGATCCCCAGAAACACGGCCTGTTTGTGGTCAAGCGTTGTGGAGTGTTCGTCTGTTCGTTCCGCCTCTTCATCCGATACCTGATCGTCACTCAGCGGTATCGTACCCCAGAGGGTGGCAATCCGGAACTCTGCTCGATAGGTATGCTCGATATTCAATCCCAGAGAAAAGAGAGGTTTTGTTTCCCATTCATAAAAGATACCAAACTGAGAATTCCGGTATCCGTAATATTCCCGGTCACTCCAGATATGGTTATTTCTACCCCAGGAGCCATTCATTCCAATCCATCTTTTTTCCGTTGTTTCTCCTGCCGGTTCTGTCTGTTTCTCTGAACCGGCCTGTAATACTCCAGTATCTATAAAGCCGGACCACATCACCGCAGACAAAATAAATGTAAAATAAACAATTCTAAAACAATTCTTCAAATCCATATCCATTCTTTCCACTCTCTTTTCCTGAACCAAAGGCCTGCATCTTGTAAATAATCCATTATAAATGACGAAATATTCCGTAAACCAAGTGGCAATCCATACTTGAAATTACAGGAAGCGTCAAGCTGAGTATGCAATTCATCCAAAGGAACCGCATCTGGGATATGATTATTTTGACCTAATCCTGTTTTTCACTGGTCGGAAAATATCGATCCAGGAAAAAGCAATCGCATACAGGAAGGAAGTCTGGAATATTGTACCATTTTTCTCTGGCCCACACGAGAAACCGGTTCCGGTATTGTGGATATCGAAACCCTTTTCCAAGCGTGACCGGAAAATCATAATTTCTTACCCTGAGGGTATCGATTGTTACCTGGTCAAAATAATCGTGATAATCCTCGGTTGAGGAAAAAATCAGGATATCCTTGCCGGCATACTCCCGGAACTAGTTCAGCTTGTCAAAATGCCGCCCGTACTTGGAGCCGCTTGAAAATACAATGAACTCACGGCCGCCGTGATAGGTCAGCACACTTGCGGTGGAATAACCATTGCCTGCCAATATATATTGATCACCATATTTTTTATGAATTTCCTGAACAATCTCATCGCCGTGGAAGTAGATCAACAAGGTCTTGTAGTGCTTGGAATTCTGGATGATTTCCACCGGAAGAAGCAGCAGAACAGCCACAACAATCAAATGAACACAAGAAAACAGGGCTGAATATTTTACAATTTTTCGGAGATTTTCTGAAGGAATATAAAAAAGAAACAGAAACAGAAACGGATAAAAAGAAAAATACCAGTGCAGACCGGTATTTTGAATGGAAACCAAACCCAGAAGGAATACCGGGATGGCGACCAGGAAAAAAAACAGATTCCGGTCTCTTCTGATCCCTTCCCGGATCAATCTGTAATTCTGATATGCATAATACAACAGCCAGGGCGTGCTCAGATAGATCTGAAATACAGCAAAAACAATCAGCCTGGTATAATCTGTTTCAACATTCTGATTGCGGTTGATCACATTGAACATGATATTGGTCCAGCAATTCATCGAGCTCCAATACAAATGCATCAGGACAAACGGAATCGCCCCTGACACCAGAATAAGGCTGTTGATCACCGCCTGTTTCCGGCTCTTGTAGACAAACAGGCAGGCAATCAGGGCGATCAGCAATAATCCGGAAAAATACTTGCTCAAAACCGCCAGACCCAGAAAGATTCCGGCCAGAAAAATAAGACTGGTTTTATTTCGGCTATGACCAAAATAAAAAGAGATACCGGAAAGAAACACAAATACGCACAAAGAGGTATCGGTAGCAATCAGGACAAACAATACATGAAGCGGAGAAACCAGGAAAATAAGGGATGCCAGTTTTGCTTTCTCCGTATCCTGACTCAGTTCCTTAACTGTAAAATAGATCCCAAGGGCAGCCAGAATACCGTAGAAAATCGTAAAAAGCCTGGCAAAAAATACATGGCTCCCGAGGAGTGAAAACAAGTAGATTGCCCAACCGCTCATGGGAGGATGATCATAATAGTTGACATCCAGATGTTTTCCCAGAATCAGCCAGTAAGCCTCATCGGTTGTAATGGGGAAAACCCATGCAAAAAACAGCTTGATCAGGATAATGATCAGAAATATTTTGGTATAATTTTTTTCCATGTTTGCCTTCTTTTTTCAATTTCAAAAAGTAACGCAACATACCTGTTTACTGTTTTTCTTTCAATGATTAGTTGATGCCATGTATTTATTGCCGTTGACACACAAGTGTCTTTCCTATATGTTCATCTTTAAAAATAGCAACGTCTTATCCAATAATTATTTCCCTTTCTAAAGAAAATCACCTCGCTCGAAGGAGACCAATATGGAAAAAAGTATAAATAAAAAAGGTGAGGCGGCAAAGAGCAAACAACGTCTTGGAGAAATCCTGGTCCAATCCGGGCTTATAAACGAAAAACAGCTTCAGGCGGTATTAAAAAGGCAGACACAGGTCGGGGGGCAGTTAGGTTCAATCTTAATTGAAATGGGATTTATTACGATTGATGACCTGATTGAAATCCTTAGCCAAAAACTTGGTGTCCCCGGAGTCAATTTATATAAAATTAATATCCCATCAGAAATATTGGGTTTACTGCCACGTGAAAAAATTATTTCTTTAAAGGTTTTACCCATTGCTGCTGATGGGACAACCGTTACCCTTGCGATGCTGAATCCTCAGGATTTTATTGCTATCAGTGAGATTGAGTTCATGCTCGGGAAAAAGATTCGGGCATTGGTGTTGCCTGCTTTTATGATGGAAGCCGCTCTCAAATGCCTTCCTGATCGCCATGATAAGCCATTGATCGGTAAGAATGTGGCGAAAATGGTAAAAGTCCATAATGGCGCTGTTGGTGAAATTCCGGATTTACAATCGTTGCTGAAGAGTTTAATGAATTCGGGCGCAAGCGATATTTTATTTACAGCAGGGGTTGCCCCTTCCATACGGATTGACAATGTACTGAAGCGCCTCCCGTTACCATCACTTACAACCACGGATTGTGAAAGATATGCGCGTGAACTTATATCCTATAATGATTGGGATAACTTCGCAAAGACCAACGAGTTTGATTTTGCCGTATCATTTCCAGGTATCGGCCGCTTCAGGGTAAATGTATACAAGCAAAGAGGATCCATATCGATTGCAATGCGGTCCCTTGTAGATGATAATCCTTCTTTTGATTCACTTTATCTTCCTGATTGGATAAAAAATTTTTTACTAAAACCCCAGGGATTGATTTTGGTATGCGGTCCGGCAGGGCATGGAAAAACAACAACCCTGAGTGCCATGATCGATTTTATCAATACCCATAAAAAATGTAATATTGTGACCCTTGAAGACCCCATTGAAATTTTGCATAAACATAAAATGAGCAATATCAATCAGAGGGAAATCGGGTCGGACACAGAATCTTTTGCTGCCGGACTCAGGCATGTTTTCAGGCAGGCTCCGGATGTGATTGTGATTGGGGAGATGAGAGACAGAGAAACCTTTGAAATCGCTTTGCAGGCTGCCGGCACCGGCCATCTTGTTTTAAGCTCAATTCATGCTGATTATTCCACTTCCATTTTTGACCGGGTCATTAACATGTTTGAACAGCATAGACAAAATCTTATCCGGACAATGCTGGCAGATTGTTTACTTCTGGTTTTATCACAAAGATTGATTCCTCGTAAAAATGAAGCAGGAAGAATATTGGCAGTTGAGAAGCTCATCAACACTTATAAAATTAAAAATCTGATAAAAGAAAAAAATACAAGTCATATCAGATCACAGATGCAAGCAGGATCTGAGTCTTTTGAATCAATTGATCTTGCCATAGCAAAACTATTCAATAGCGGGATGATCAAATTTGATGACGGGCTTGTTTTCGTGGAAGATGAACAGTATTACCGTGAATTGACAGGCCGGATTAAAACCCCTCCAAAGGCAGGCGGATGAAAAATTTCGCATCAGCGCCGGAATCTTGATAGAAAAACAACGGGGTCTTGAATCTTAACTCACCTTATGAAAATAAACACCATAATCAACAGGCATATCTTCCGGGAGATGGTCCCCGCCTTTTTCCTCACCATGGCTTTTCTGACCTTTGTTTTTCTTCTTGCACAAGTTCTTGAAATCATGAACATGATTGTAAATTACCAGGCCGGTATTACATCCTTTTTCTTTCTTATTGTTTATTCCATGCCCTCATTTTTTCAATTCACCATTCCCATGTCCATCATGATGTCCATTCTGCTGACTTTTCTCCGGATGGCCGGCGACAATGAAATCATTGCCATCAAAGTGGGGGGCGGCAGCATATACAGCCTGCTTCCGCCGGTTTTTCTGTTCTGCCTGCTGGGATGGCTGTTAACACTGATCATGACCGTTTACGGGATTGCATGGGGTAATTCCTCGTATAAAAAACTTGCACTGGATATTGCATCCTCTTTTACCGATGCAGCCCTTAAAGAAAGAGTCTTTAACGACAGTTTTGACAATATCATGATTTACGTAAACCGAATCGATCCTCAGGAAAAAAAACTATACGATATATTGATCGAAGACCAGCGGGATGAAAAAAACAGAAGTACGGTTATAGCCCCTTCCGGATCAAAACTGATGAACAAAGACAAGACAGCAATCACCATGCGGCTGAACAATGGCATCATTAACCGGGTCAATATCTCTGATCATGCTGTACACACCATCCGTTTTGATACCTATGACATTCATATTGATCTTAAAAAAAACATTCAACAGTCCCAGGGAGGAGATAAAGCAAGGAAGGAGATGACCCTGTCGGAATTGCAGGCCTTTATTCATCATCCAAAAACCAGCGAGGTGGAACGTGCCGACGCGCTTATGGAGCTGAATGAAAAATTCTCCATTCCGTTTGCCTGCTTTGCGCTGGGATTGCTGGCCGTTCCCCTTGGAGTAAAATCCGCTTTTTTATAACTATCATCCGGGCTTGGGATGGGGCTGTTCTGCTTTTTAATCTATTATCTGCTTCTCGGAATCGGATGGTCTTCCGTAAGATCCGGTCTGTGCTCGGCTTTTGTTGGGATGTGGGTGCCCAATCTGTTTATAGGGAGTGTTGGATTATGGTTTCTCATCCGGGTTGCACAAGAAAAATCCATCGGCCTGGATTATGTTTCCGATATATTTTACCGGATCTGGAATTGGATAAAATCAAGAGCCAATTTCAAAAGTCTGTTGTTGTAGTTCCGGCGAAAACTAGAATCCAGTATTTTCGGCTCTTTTCTGGGCACTGACTTTCGCCGGTGTGACGCTTTTTAATAGTTTTGGAATTGGCTCTCAAAACAAAATCAAAACAACCCATGCTGATCATTCAAAAATATATTCTAAAAGAGTTCATTACATATCTTGCCCTTGTTCAAGGTGTCATCATTGCCTTGTTTGTCATCATTGATTATCTCACAAGGATCGGATATTTTATGAAACTGGAAATTCCCTTGTTGTATGGTCTGGGATATATCCTGCTCAAGGTTCCGCATATTTTCACGATGCTGATGCCGGCATGCTCCACACTTGCTACGATTATTGTTTTTTGTATTATGGTGAAAAACAATGAAATCCTGGCTCTGAAAAGCAGTGGTGTAAGAATTATGAGCTTACTGAAGCCGGTAATGTTGTTGGGGATTGGACTGACTCTCTCCTATTTTCTTCTTTCCGAAACCATTGTTCCAACAGCCCAGACAAAAGCGAACAACATCAGGCGCCAGATAAAAAATATGAGTGTCACCACCACCCGGGATAACAATATCTGGATTAAAAAAAACAATGCCATTGTTCATATCAACTATTACAATCATATAGAGAAGACTCTTTCCGGAATTACTCTCTATTATTTCGACAACCAGTTCAAGCTGATCCGAAGAATCGATGCACAGAAAGCGCGTTTCCTCCATGGAAAATGGCAATTACAGGAGGTTCTGGAATTGACATCCGGTAAGGGTGACCTGTTTTTTACTTCCACATCAATGAAAGACAAGATGATCCATCTTGATCTTCAGCCGGAAGATCTGCAAAGCGTCATCAAAAAACCCGAAGAAATGAATATCCAGGAGGTGTTTCGATATGTGAAAAAACTGAAAGCAGAAGGGTATGATCCGATTCTCTATCGGGTTGACATGCACGGAAAACTGGCCTTTCCTTTTGCATGCTTTCTGATGTGCATCATGGGGTTTGGCATTGTATTATCCGGACAGCAGAGGAAAGGCCTTGCAATGAACATTGCAATCGGCATCTGCCTCTCCTTTATCTACTGGTTTTTTCACAGCTTCTGTATCTCCCTGGGATATGGAGAGATGCTGCCGCCTGTCATTGCAGCATGGATGGCAAACTTTATTCTGTCTTGTACATGCGGGATTATCCTGTTAAATACCGAGTGATATGAATGCCGGTGTGTATCTGTGGAATCACTGCTATTCGCGGCTGGAAGCCGCTCCCACAGGCCAACGGGCAAACCGGCTAACGGGCTAACCGGCAAACCGGCAAACCGGCAAACCGGCAAACGGACACCATGGAACTGCTGAAAAAAAAAGTCGAATCCATCATGAATGACAATGGGATCCAAAAAGGTATTCCCCTGGAACGATTCCTGATGGGACTTTCCCGCTGCTATGGCGGTATCCTGAAAATCCGCGACCGCTTTTACCGGAGCAACCCCTCACGATCCCGACAACTGCCCTGCATGGTCATCTCTGTCGGCAATATCACCGTTGGCGGAACCGGAAAAACACCGATGACAATTTATCTGGCAACCATGCTCAAAAATTACGGGTACCGGGTGGCCATTGTCAGCAGGGGATATGGAGGAAAAGCTTCCAAAACAGGCGGCATTGTAAGTGATGGGAAAAAAATCCTGCTTCCTGCCCATATGGCGGGCGACGAGCCCCATATGATGGCAAAACAGCTTCGCGACATTCCCATCGTGGTTGGAAGCAACCGGTATCAGGCCGGGTTGCTGGCCATTGAAAAATTTTCACCCGATATCCTCCTTCTGGATGATGGTTTTCAACACCGGAAACTGAAACGGGATCTTAACATCCTTCTTCTAGATGCGAACCATCCGTTTGGAAACGGGCATCTGCTCCCTCGAGGCACGCTGCGGGAACCCGTAGCGATGATCCAGCGGGCGGATATCCTGATCCTGACCAGAGCCGGAAATTCACCGGAACCGGAGAAAACATTCCTGGATCAGATTTCAAAAAACGGCCTGGAAGCGTTTGCTTCCCATACCCCGATGTTCTTATCCTCTCACAGGCCATATATTCACAGCATCATCTTGTCAGGCGA
>CAYTGW010000072.1:0-17084 GCA_964437395.1 uncultured Desulfocicer sp. | reverse complement strand
GATCACAAACACAGAGGGCAAATGGTTGTAAAACATTTATCGATTATCAATATAAGGATGGAATTTGCCCTGAAACCGGAGATTATTGTAGGCAATAAGATGTCGATTGAATTTAAACTGGATGATCAACCCCGATCGCTGATCTCAAAAGAGGTTATCATAACCGGAATCGACCAGCTCATTGTTGATGCTGAATTTTGCTCAAAAGAGCATTATGACAGACTGGGGCCTTATCTCCATTTCAATGGCCTTGACGAAAAGAACTGGTAACCGTCGAGTCTGTACTCCCTTCTGCTCGATCCGGATGAATCGGCAGCCGGACAATAAACTTTGCCCCCTTACCAGGAGAAGATTCTACCGTCATATCTCCGCCATGGTCCTCGGTTACGATAAAATAGGAGATGGATAATCCAAGGCCGGTGCCGCTGCCAACCTCCTTTGTGGTAAAAAACGGTTCAAATACACGTTTTCGTGTTTCCTCATCCATGCCCACACCATTGTCTTCCACTTCAATACAGGCCACGCGGTTCTCATGCTCATAAAGTGTCCGGATCATCAAAATAGGTGTTCTTGAACCACCTTTTACACTCACCATCGCATGGGCGGCATTTTTAAAAAGATTTAAAAAAACCTGCTGTATCTTGCCCTGCTCACAACAAACTTCCGGCAGATCCTCGTCATATTCCCGGATAATCTGAATCTGCCGAAAATCATATTTCTTTTTCAGATCATAATCGCTCCCGGCCAGTTCAATGGTTCGATCGATCAACTCTGAAAGGTGATAGGATTCAAAACGACCCTGATCTTTCCGACTGAAAGAAAGCATGTTTTCCACAATTTTCGCAGCCCGCTGGCCCGCATCCATGATCATACCAACCATGGACAGAAGACCACGTTTTTCCCCATATTTTTCGATACACTGCATGGTTGTGCCACATTCTTCAGCAACCTCTTCATTTTTTGGCAGGCCGACTTTCATCCGGTTTCCCAGAACCTGAACATTCTGAAGAATGCCTGCAAGAGGGTTGTTGATTTCATGCGCCATACCGGCAGCAAGTCCTCCCACGGAAAGCATTTTTTCAGACTGGACAATCATCTCTTCAATTCGGACACGTTCAGTGATATCATCAACGCGAATCACCGCCCCTTCGACGCCATTAGTTATAAGTGGATAGATTGTGATGTCGGACAGCCTTGTCACACGTCCAATCTGAAGCGGCACCTTTGAATCTTTTCGTACCTGACGATTTTGCACAGCCTGGAGGACTTTTTCCATGGCGTAAGACAATTGTGGAAAAACATCCCCCAATTTTTTTCCATTGGCTTCTTTGCTTCCCAAACCTGTGATTCTCTCTGCTTCCAGGTTCCACTGGGTTATCTGCCCCTTGTGATCCACACCCACCAGAATGGAAGGCATGGAGTCAACAATGTTTTTCAGATAATTACGAAGGTGTTTTAACTCTTCTTCCGCCTTCTTCTGCTCCGTAAGATCCCTGATCGCTGCAACCCTGACCATCCGACCATGATACTCCATCACTCTGACACGAATTTCAATCGGAAACTCGGTTCCGTCTTTTTTTTTGCCGATCACTTCATACGGTCCCAGGTCATTGGATGCAATCTTATCTTTCATATATTTCATTGAATCCGGAGTGACGGTTAAAGGGATAACATTTCCCTCCCTGAGTTCCTCCTTAGAATATCCGAAAAGCTCATAATACAATTCATTGGCTTGCAGAATCACGCCATCCTCATGAATCACGATCGCTTCCCAGGTTGCATTGGAAAGCTGTCGAAATCGCCTCTCACTTAAACGAAGTTTTTTTTCCACCTCTTTTCGTTCATCGATTTCATTATTCAGATTAACAATCTGCTTTTGAATTGCATCCCGCATGATGGCAAAGCTTTTCGCAAGCACTCCGATTTCGTCCCTGCTTTTGACATCAATTTCCTGATCCAGACGGCCTTTGGAGATTTCAGAGGAAACTGCCGTGAGCTGCATGATGGGACGAATAAACCGAAGCCTCACAAACAGAATGACAAGGAAAATAAGGAGTGCATCCAATATAATAATCTGGAAAAGGTCTGAAAAAAAAGTGTCTCTCAACTGTTCTTCCAGATATTTGGGAGTCATATAAATTTCCACATTACCCAATTCATCTGTTTCATAAAGAATCTTTCTGTTGATATGCATTTCCCCATTTTTTGGAATAATCGATTCCACTGAGACGGGTTTATTGTCTATGGATCGTCCATAAACAAACTTTGACAAATTCCCATCTTTCAAAGAAACGATTATGGCAACGATGTTTGGATCTTCCATTTCTGATAAAATAATATCCCTTGTCTCATATTCTGAAAAATTATAAATCGGTGTGCGAAGGCTTATGCTGAGGCGTTTTGCAGTCAATTCCAGGTCCTGATCCAGTTGATCAGGTAATTTCTGAAGATTTTTCTGGTAACGGTATAAACCAAATCCGGTCAAAACAACACTTGTGATCAAAACAATGGCAAGGCTGAGTTGGATCATCAGGCTTCTTGAAAACATGAAATCCGTTTCCTTTTTCCAGAATAGGGCTTTATGGTCTGTAACAAGACGCGGGCATCCGACAATGAAGCGATCTAAAAGATAGGAATATATTATAATATCTTATCGATTATTTCAATCCCAAAGAAAATATAATCCACAGGCTGCTTTCTCCCATTCCTAAAAAAATCATTGCCGGACTTCACAGCTCGATCTCTATCCTTGGTTTTGCGTCTTTGTCTACATCAAAATTCGGTTGACAATCCAAAATTCGCGATGAAGGAACCCCGTAGTGAGAAACCAGTATTTCTCTGAATGTATCCGCCCTTTCTCTTGCGATATCCAGCAGCATTCGATCCAATTCCTGGGAATTCTTTGTTCTGGTTTTCAATAGGTTTCGATCCCCATTGGTTGAAAAACCACAAATGATTATGCGCAGCCCTGCTTCCTGCTTCATCAATTCTGAGAGTTGCCGGGTATATTCATCCGCCTCCACTCCAGGCAGAACTTCTCCGGCGACAAATACGACTGGATCAAGCTGGAGTTTTATCCGTTGTCCTCCATCGTAACCCGCAGTATCCGTGCCATCATGAAGCAAAGCACTATATGGTAAAATCTTGGTTTGAATCACGCGGTATGCAGATGACCTTACAGCTTTCATTACGATGCTCTGAAAAAAATCAGAAAGCCTGAAACCAGAGTCATCCAGGCTTCCGGAGAGCGGAACTTCAAGCTCAAGATTGCCATCCTTATCCAGAAGATAGCCGGCAGCCACGTCAAGCGGCAAGATGTCCGGCTTTATAGATTCTTCCGTTCGATCCGATGCAAAAGGTGTCAGACGGATGGCATGGAACCTAAGCAATAATTTCTCGAAAAACAGGAACGACTCCTTATAAGATAACGCTGCTTTTTCTGCTCTTGCATTCTTCCATTTCACGATCGTGAAATCCGTGTCCGTATCTGTGACCTGAAAATCCTGACTGTTCAGGGTTGCCACCATTCTCAAAGAAGATATTTTGTTTTGTCTCAGGGTAATCAAAAAATTTTCTTGAAAATCGGCAGCAGCATTTTCCGCTGCATATGGAGACCTAACGACTTTAAAATGGACAAGCTCCCCTTTCCCCTTCTGGGAAATCTCGATCCTGTCTTTCTCCATATCCACATCCATCATCGAATCAATAGAGAAATCACCCTGTAACTGAGAAACAGAATCCGGGAGAAACCCCTGAAAGTCCGTAAGGGCAATTTTTTTCAGACTGATTTTGCACGAGGCTGATCCGCTTTTTTCTTCCACTCCAAAGGTTGACTCTATTTTCATTTCAGCGCCATTCACATCGCCTGCAAATGAAAATGAGCCTTGATTCTTTTCTCCCGATACCAGAACATCCCAGATCAGACAATTATCTATCTGAATTTTGCGATTCAACTCCGGTAATTTCAAATGGATGTTGCGATTCAAGACAGCAGCCTAAATCAATCTGAATTTCCACATCCGCGAATTGAAAGGCTCCTCCGAACTCCTTCGCGCTTCAACCAGAGGCAGAAAAAACCCCTTGACCGAAACCTGGTCCCCATCCTTCTTCGCAGAAAGACTCACGCCTCGAATCACTGCTTCCGATATCTGAACTTCCCTTTGAAACAATCCCTGTAGAGAAAAATTGATGAAAGCGTTTTCCAGACGGATAAACGATCCTTTTTTCCCACGTATATCCGCATTTTGAACAGACACCGAAAGGGTAAAGGGATTCAACATGATAGATTGAATGGTAACATCTTCTGCACCATGCCCCTTCAACCAGTCTTCCAGATAGTTTTTGGAAATCCTCCCCGCGAACAGCCATGCGCAGATCAGCAAAGTAATGATTGTGACCATGCCGCACAGAAAAAAACGTTTCATTGTTTTATTCATGGGATAGCTGTATTGTTAAAATGATCTTTTTTCACCAGTTTGATCAGCGTAATTTCAGAAGATGACCCCAGACGCAAGGGAGGCCCCCAGTAGCCTGTGCCCCGGCTCACGTAAATATGCGTTTCCCTGTACTGATCCAGCCCGACAGTATATGGCTGGGTCATTCTCACAAAAAAAGTCCAGGGAAAAAACTGGCCGCCATGGGTATGTCCTGAAATCTGCAAGTTAAAACCGGCATCTGCTGCCTGAAAAATACTTTTGGGCTGGTGAGCCAGAAGGATTTTGTAATCCGAGTCCGGAGCATTTTCCATGGCTTTCAATGGATCAGAGTGATGTTTTTCATCAAACCTTCCGCCCCTGTAATCCGTAACACCGGCTACCAGAATCCGGGCTCCTTTTTTGGAAATCAAATGATGTTGATTCAACAGCACCTGAAATCCAAGCGATCGGACATGATGAACCCAGGAATCCACACCGGAATAATATTCATGATTCCCGGTGACAAAAAAACATCCGTTGGCGGCCTTGAGACCGGATAGAGGGGCAACATCATACCGGAGTCTTTCCACTGATCCATCCACCAGATCCCCTGTCAGCGCTACCATATCCGGTTGTAACAGATTTGCCTGTTCAACAACCGCCTCAATAAACGGGCGCTTTATTGTAGGGCTTACATGGATATCGGTAAGCTGAACAATCCGAAAGCCATCAAGGCCCTCTGGAAGGTCTATTACCGGAATCTCAACCGTTTTCACCTCCGGAATCTGTGTCGCATTTGCATACCCATAGCCGGTCAAAACACCTGAAACCGTCACAACCCCTGTATTCACTGAATTGATTAAAAAACTTCTCTTTGAAGGGTCTGGTAAAATGCCATTTTCCGGATCCCTTGTTTTTGATTGAACATTTTTTCGATTCTTTAACCGGGAATACCCCCGAATCATCAGAAAGCAGATATCCCGGATCACCATGAATGTAAAAATAAAGCTTAAAAAACCAAGCCCGATATACCCGACCCGGGAAAAAACATCCACCACGGAATTTTCAAAACCAAACCGCTGCAATAATATTGTCATCGGTATAGACACAATAATAAAAGCGATTGCAAACCGGATCAAATGTTTTTGCCATGGATGCAAACGAAAAAATCTAACCAGGCGCAAGGAAACATAATATGCAGCTGATCCGACAATGGATAAAAAAAAGACAGAAAAAAGAATAACCCCCATAAAAATCAACCTCCTGTCCACTCCCACGATAAGCAATCAAACTATGAACACTGCTGTAACGTAATCAATACACTGATAATCAATACCATTGATTAAACAGATGAGATATTATATTGTTTTTCAAATAGAATACAGTGAAATTATTTTCAATACCATGACTGAGGTGATCATTCTATGTTCAATACCCAATACAATACCCCGAAATCTGAATTGGAAAGCCGTATCCGGAAATTGCAGTCACACATGGCGGAAAAAAATATAAGTGGCGCCCTGATCATGCAGAATACGGATCTGTATTATTTTTCCGGTACGGCCCAGCAGGGGCAGCTCTATATTCCTTTCGAGGGCATGCCACTGCTCATGGTACAAAAAGAACTGGATCGGGCAAAAGCAGAATCAGCAATTGAGAATATTGTATCCATCGACAGCCCCGGTCAGATTCCGGATTGTCTGAAACAAAATAAAATCGATACTCCCCGAACCCTTGGGCTGGAACTGGATGTTCTGCCCACCGGTCTTTACTTTAAAATTCAAAAGCTATTCCCGTCAACCGGGATTCTGGATATATCGGATCAGATCCGGCTGATCCGGGCGGTCAAATCCGACTGGGAGATCGATATCATTGAGGAGGCTTGCCTGTTTGCCGATCAGGTGGCGGAAGGTGCGCAGGGATTCATTAAGGAAGGAATTCCGGAAATCGAGTTGGCTGGAAAAATCGAAGCATTTGCACGCAAGCTCGGACACCAGGGAATCATCCGCATGCGTTTATGGGGAAGTGAATTGTTCTATGGCCATCTGATGGCAGGCGCCTCTGCGGCAGTACCGAGCTACCTTTCTTCTCCCACAGGCGGAACCGGTGTCAGCACGGCCATTGCCCAGGGTCCGGGTCACCGGCCCATACAACGAAACGAGCCTATCCTGGTGGATTATGTTTTTGCTCTCCGAGGCTACCTTGCGGATCACACCAGAATTTTCTCTCTGGGAAAACTGCCGGAAGAATTGATGACTGCTTATGATGCCATGCTGAAAATCCAAAAACTGGTCAAAAAAATTGCCGTACCCGGAATCAGTGCCGGAGATGTTTATGAGGCGGCCATTGAAAAGGCCGCTGAACTCGGATATGCGGACAACTTTATGGGAGCCGGCGAAAAACGAATCCGGTTCATCGGTCATGGAGTGGGTCTGGAACTGGATGAGTTTCCGTTTCTCGCAAAAAACCAGAAACTCAAATTGCAGAAAAATATGGTGATCGCTCTCGAGCCCAAACTGATTTTTCCCGGGAAGGGGGTTGTGGGCATTGAAAACACCCATGTTGTCACGGAAAACGGTCTGAAGCAACTCACCCGTTTCAAAGAAGAGATCACCATTCTTTGATGCAGTTACTTTTCAGGATTTTTTCTTTAGGCTTACATACATGATAATCGTTGCCCGGAGAACAAGGATATCGTTGGTATCAGCAACCTCTACGATAAGCGGCAGATCCATTGAATCCTGCCAGGCAATTTCCCGGAGCGTACAGGTAGCTGTCAAATCCGTTCTGGCCACTTTCAGATACTCCACCCTCATCTCCTTGGGTATCCAGCGAAGATGAGAGGGAATGGAGCATTCCAGGACCGTGCCTCCCACCAGCTCACACATATTGCACATGGCAATGGCGTGAACGCTGTTGATATGGTTCCGGACTCTTCTTTTGTTTTTCATGAATATTTTCCCGAAACCAGGCTCAAGTTCGGTAAACACCGGACGGATGGTCTGAAAATACGGTGCCTTGAAGCAGATCAGCCTTGAAAAAAGACTCTTCCCAAATGGAAAGCGGTTACACTTATCATATACAGCAAGCACTCTGTTCATCTTACATCTCCCTGTCCTGACATATCCAAAACCGGATGAAACGAATTTCAGCAGGCAAATAAATCGATTAATCCGGATAAAATGTCAATCCATTTTCAGTCTTTTTGCCACTGCTGACAAACCCCTGAAACCTTTCTTTACAATCGGGCAATGGGAACCGGATTATTTTATATGTTGATATAATTCATTTTTTTGCTGATTCTCTTCACTATGCCGCAACCCTGGTTTCAGAACTCGCATGCAATGCAACTGGTTTGTATCGAATAAAACCGATTTAAAATAAAAGGTTATGGAAGAATTCCGCCTTGGCATTCTCCTTGCTCATATTTAAAAAAAATAACCAACAGGAGAAAAAAATGATGCCACTTGAATTTCATGAAACATTACCAACGATCCGTCAATTGACAGTCCTGCTTGTCAAAGAGGCCATGAAACGTTCCCTTGGTAATCTGGATAAAGCATCAAGGATGCTGGGGATCAGCAGACAAACCATCTTGAAATATGTCATGCAGGAATTTAACCGGATATAGATTTTCCTGGTGGTCATAGGTGATGACCTCATGAAAGATCTTCTGCTTCCGAAAAAATTGAATGGCTCTGGTGGACACCGTCTGCTTCTCGATTCAATTACTTTCTTTATGGCTGTCAAGGCTTCATCAATATCCGAGCGATTGATCATCCGGTGGGTAACCGCCCGCAACCGGCACGGCCCTAGTTGAATAATCCTGACTCCCTTTTCTTCAAGCTGCCGGACAAATGCTTCTGCCGGCAGAATTTTTATTGGATCAATATCAAAAAATACAATATTGGTTCGGATATCATCCGGATTGATAATAATTCCATTTAACTCCGCTATTCCTTCTGCAAAAATACGGGCGTGTCCATGATCCTCCTCCAGACGGTCCACCATTTGAGTCAACGCAAGAATACCGGCAACAGCCAGAACTCCTGCCTGACGCATTCCTCCTCCCAAAACCTTTCGAACCCTCCTGGCCCGTTGAATAAAATCCGATGACCCACAAACCATGGAACCAACCGGCGCAGACAATCCCTTGCTGAGACAAAAGGATATTGAATCAACACCCGTGAGCAGATCCTTCACACCGGTCTGTACACAGATGGCGGCATTGAAAATCCTTGCCCCATCCACATGAAGCAACAGTCCATGATTCTTGGCCAGGCGGGAAGCCGCAGTCATGTAATCCGGATCAAGGGGAGATCCATTGCAGCGGTTATGGGTATTTTCGAGTACAAGCAGCCGGAATATTTGTCCCTGCCTCTATAAAAAATGAGATAAAATTTTGTTGCTATCCACACATTATCTTACTAAGGTGACCTAACGTCATTACAAAGGCAAGAATATAAATATGAAATAATGAATAATTTCAATACAAAGGAGTCTTCTTATGATCAAAAGACCTTTTAAAATGATCCTGATCTCCATCTGTGTTTTTTCATTTTTTCTGTTTGCCTGTTCAGACAACAACGATATTTCTTCCACAGAAATGGCCGGGGATCGATCCCATAAAAGCGAAAATCAATCCAGCCTTCCGGAGAATGACGACAAAATAACCATTTCTCAAGGTGTGTGGGGAAATGTCTGGTTCTGGGAAGGCAATCATATGCCATCCACGGATGAAAACTCGTCTACCGGTACGATCTCTCCAGTTACAAGAGAAATTTATATCCATGAAGCAACAACCATTGCAGATGTTACAGCAGCCCAGGACGCTTCTTTTTATTCAAAAATCGATACCGCTCTCATCACAACAACTTCTTCCGATTCGGACGGCTTTTATGAAGCAACCCTGCCACCCGGCTCCTACAGTGTATTTGTAAAAGAAAATGATCTTTTCTATGCCAATTCATATACCGGCAATGGTGAAATCAACCTGGTTACCATCGAACAGGATAGTGTCAAAAAATACCAAATCGACATTACCTATCAAGCGGCTTTTTAGGTGAATCGATTTTAAATCACCTCCAGACAAGGATTACGCGTAAGGGTTACCAGGACTTGCTCATCATGATATTTTTAATTTTTTCTTCGGACTTCTTCTCAACCAGAATCATTTTTTTAGCCTGGGCTTTCTGAATTTTTTCGGTCAGAACAGATAAATCAGCCGGTTTTTCAACCAGATCCATCGCTCCCAGTTTCATGGCCTCAATTCCCTTTTCAACTGTAGCATGTCCGGTCAGCAGAATCACCTGAATATCCGGTCTTTTTTCTTTCAGTATTCTCAGCGCTTCCAGTCCATCCATCTCCGGCATCTGCAAATCCAGAACAACCGCATCAAAAGAGCCTTCTTCCACAAGCTGTAAGGCTTTTTTGGGAGATGTCGCTGTTTCAACATCCATTCCACGGTTCCGCATTCTTTCCGCCAGGGTATCGATAAATTCCTGTTCATCATCGACAAGCAATACTTTTTCAGTCATTTGTATATCCTCCTTATTTTAAGTTCATAAGTAGCAACCCCATCATTTCTGATGCGTGCTGTCAAACACAAGGCACATCTCTGACCGATCATCATTGATATCAAGATGTGCACCCAGTTTCTCAAGCATGATTTCAAGTTTTCCCGTAAAGAACAGTTTCTGGTTCTGATTTTCCAGATCTTCCAGTTTTTTGAAAACAATTTCAATAATGTCTCCCTTTACATCAGGTACTACTTCCACCGCTTTCTCAGCTCCCACTGTAGACATAGAAAAATCAAGACACTGCCGGATTACCTGCATGAAAAAAAAGGGATTCGTTGTGGTCATTATTTTTTTTTGCGGCAATATAAGATGAATCGAAACACCCCGGTTGGCTGCCGACCGTTTTGCAAGTGCCAGGGTCAGAGACAGGGTTTCACTCAAATCGATATTTTTTTCCGGAACATCCGAACTGTGAGCAAAACTGTTCAAATTTTTTACGATCGTGTCCGCCCGTTTGATCTGACCGGAGATTTGTTGGGCAATTCGATCAATCCGAGCCGGGTCCAAGGGCTTCCCCTTTTGATTGAGCATGACCAGATCCTGCAGCAAACCAGCACTTTCGTTCATAATGGCCAGACAGTTTTTAATTTCATGGGATACGGATGCCACTGTTTCACCAAAAAAACGAACCCCATCCTCGGAATGAATTGCAAATTTTGAATCGTTCATACACCACCCTGTTTTTGTAACACGTCGTTCATTTTTTCAATTAAAATTTCGATGTTGACGGGCTTGACAAGGTAAAACTCCTTGCCCGTTTCCGCGCTTCCGATATCATAATAGTTATCCGAGCCATGTCCGGTCATGAAAATGAATTTCATTTTCGGATAACTTTCCTGCAACCGCCTCTTCAGCTTGAATCCGTCTGTTTCGGGCATTTTTACATCCAGAACCGCAATATCGTAAATCTGCTGTTCTGCTTTGGATAGTGCGTCCTTGACGCTGCAAGCCCAATCAGAATCAACACCCCGGAATCTCAACCTTTCGGAAAGAGTCGAAACCAACTCCTCTTCATCATCCACCAGCAGTACTCGCATCTGATTGCTCCTTTTTCTCCAATTTCATTGGAAGGTTGATCATAAAGGTTGTCCCTTTGCCGATCTTGCTCTCCACTTCAATCCGGCCACCCAGCTCCTTAGCAAGACTGTATGTTATAGACAAACCAAGCCCGGTACCACCTGCTTCTGTTTTGGTTGAAAAAAACGGTTCAAAAATAAATCTCAAATTTTCCTGGGATATACCACACCCGGTGTCGGATATCTCAATCTGAACCCTCGCATCCGGCATAGCCATCGCCCGGATTGTTACCGAACCACCCGTTTTCATGGACGCAAAAGCATTATTGATGATATTCAGCAAAATCTGCTGCAATTTACCGCGGTCGCTTTCAAAATCAGGGATATCTTCCTTTATATCCACAACTACGTCGATGGACCGGTACTCCGCTTCTTTGGTCAAAAAACTGAGTACTTCATGAACCAGGCTCTTGAGGTTAATCTGTTGTAAGCTCACATTCATGTGTCTTGCAAAATTCAGGAGCTGCCTGGTAATCCGGCTGCAACGTTCCACAGAATTCAAAATCGCATCCATGGTTCCCATCAGCCGTGGGTCTTCCTGGTATTCCTTCTTAAAATGAAAAATATCTTTTACAAGCCCGGCCTTCTCATTAATAATGGCCAGAGGATTGTTGATTTCATGAGCCACGCCTGCAGCAAGCCGACCGATGGATGCCAGCTTATTGCTGTATTCAGCCATATGAAGATACTTGACACGGCGTTTATCCATTTCTTTTAACCGCCGGATCATATAAGTCGTAATCCCGAGAATCCAGAGTATAATAATGGTGATGCTGATCGCCAGATATTGAATCAGTTCCAAACGGCTCTGCTGCCATGGCTTCATCAATCTTTCCTTATCTTTAACAATCATCAGGATGAAAGGTGTTTCCGGTATATAGCGATATCCCACAATCAGGTTGGCTCCGTATTGATCCTTGCTCTCGACAACTTTTGTTTCATCCGAAAACTCAGGAACAGGGATTGAAATTTTTTCCAACACCTTACCAAAAAATGGCGATTCTGTTTGCATGATCCCTTGGCGGTTTATCAAAAATACTTCGGTTTCCCGGCCTGAATCAACCACCGTAGAATCCGTAACCGTCATATTAATCTCAGACAGAATACGGGCCAGGTTGTGTTCGATGGTTGCCCGCAGAACGTAGAATCGGCCATTCCGGGTTTTATGTTTGATAGCGATCACGATATGAGGCACATTGCGAAATCCTAAAAAAATATCGCTGACAAACCTGCCTTGACTGACAACATTCTCAAACCATTTCTGGCCGCTGTAATTTTTTCCTCTCAGCGGATATGGCCCTACATAGGTGCGTTGCAATCCTTCTGAATCAATCACACCAAGATCGGTGAAACCGCCAAAACTATTTCTCAGGTTTGTGATAATTTCAGCCAACCGGCGTGGTTCGTTCAAGGCCTCATAACTGTTCTCTTTAACAATAAACTGTAAAGCCGATTGTCTTTCATTTAAATAAAAGGCTACAGAACGCCAGGTATTGGAGGTCAAGCGCACGGTTCTTGATACCGTTTCCGACAGCATCAACCGTTCCGTTACATTGTAATCAATCACCGCAAAAAAAATCACCGGTACAATCGCAAACCCGGATGTCAGCAAAAAAGAAAGAAGCCAGATTCGCCTGAAGTTAAACATCTCCTGACGCTTTTTCAGCTTGCTGTACTCATCGTCCTTAACCCGATGATCATTTCTTTTAAAAAACCTTCGCATTGCCTGTAGCATCCTGGTACCCCTTTCTGGTAAAGGAGGAGGCGGTTATGCATGAAACTAATTACTTCTGTTTTTTCTGTTGAATTTTCTCATTTGCTCTTTTCAACGTCTCACTCAGTCTTTCAATGTCAACCGGTTTCTGCAGATAGGCAAACGCACCTAGATTCATACACATTTCCTTATCGGTTTCCGACCCATGCCCCGTCAGAATAATGACCTCAATATCCGGTTGAGTGGCTTTGACTTTTTTCAAAACTTCCATACCATCAATACCCGGCATTTTGAGATCCAGAATCATGACTTCCGGTTCATCTTCAGCAATCATATTCAATGCCGACTCACCGTCGTATGCAACAGCAGAACCGACATCCCGCATCAGCAGACGTTCAGACAAGGTCTGAACGAACTCTCTTTCGTCATCTACCAGCAGTACTTTCGATGGAACTTGAAAATCATATTTTCGATAAATGTCCGGCTGATAAAATCCTTTCCCGATTCTGGTTTCAACTGTTTTCACGCCCGGTATCTTGTTGACAATTGATTTAAGCTCCTCTTTCAGTCGCCCCAGCATCAGGACATTGTTGTGAATCGTCAGTGTAACAAGACCATCCCTAACTCCAACATCAACCGCATGCCCTTCCTTTGCCAAAGCTACCTCGATATGAGCACTCATTAAAAAATCTTCGGTGGCTTTATGAGACGATTGGGTCGGCTGAATCACTTCGCTTTTTAAATTCTCATCGATCAGTTCGGTGATTTTATCGATGCTCATTTTGTCCGTTGGAATAACGATATCATACAGAGAAGAGTCCCAAGGATCTTTGATTTTAAAAAGGTCATGTACCCAGACACTTCGCAGTTGATCTTCATTTCGAATGAGCGCGATCGCTTCTTTTTCATCCATGCCTTTCTCCTTACAGGCTTTTTGAATACGATGGGACATATCCGCGATCAGACAAATTCGAAGCACATGATGGATCGCGCTGGGTACCAGCAGTCCGGTAAAACCGTCAATCAAAAAATCCTCTCCCGAGAGTTTTTGGGCCAGGGCCAGTTTGAGGTATGCAATTGCTCGCTCTTTTTCATGGGTGAATTGATTGAAAACCGATGCCTTGTTTTCGAGTATGCGACCGATTTTTCTTTCTGTAATACCGGATAATTCAGAGGCTTTGGCAATGATCCATTCATCGGTCAACAACGGATAACCGGTTTTCTCAATAATTTTTGTAACAACAGCGTCCTTTTCACAAAAAGTACCGCTGAAAATTGTCATGGCCGACATAATACGATCTCCTTTTTTTCAATTCATGGATTCCGTCGTCCTGCATGTCATCAGGAGCGGACAACTATCTTCCTCACTATCCCTGTGAGTTATGGCATGCACCGCTGTAATGGCTCTCTCCATTGTCGAATAAATGTTGTTTCTCCCAATCTCCTCATAAAGATGCGTTCGCTTGAGCACCGCGAGAACCGATTCATTAATACCGCTGAAGGACACGCCATAACCTGCAGATCGCAGCCGCTGGAGAACAAGCGCCAGCATTTCCTCACCCGACGCATCCATATCATTGATCCCGTTTGCCGCAATAATAAAGTGCCGTAATTTTTTCCGGTTGATGATACGGTCATTGATCTCATCTTCCAGATAACTTGCATTCGCAAAAAAAAGAGGCCCGTCAAAACGAATTAAGTCGATGTGTTCACATTTCAGCAACTGGCATACGGCTGAATCCCGAAGCGCATCATCTTCATCACGCGACAGGGAAGCAACCCTTGGCCGCATGCATTTATACAAAAAGACCCCCAGTGATAGGGAGACTCCAATGTAGATCCCCTTTTCCAGATGTGGGGCCATCGCCAGCGTTGCAATGAATGTAATCACGGAAATTGCGCCGTCATACCACTGAGCCCGCCAGGCGTGAACAAACCCGCTCACATTGATCAGTCCAATGACGGCCATCATGATCACTCCTGCTAGAACCGTTTGGGGCAAATGGTATAGAAACGGTGTAAAAAACAGCAGGGTAAGTACAACAGCCAGGCTGGTAATGACACTTGACAATCCGCTGATTGCTCCGGACTGGAGGTTCACTGCACTTCTCGAGAAAGAACCGGATACCGGGTAACTTTTCCCAATGGCGCCCAGCATATTGGCCAGACCCTGCCCGATCAATTCCTGGTTCGGGTCCAACCGTTGACCGGTTTTGGTTGCCATGGCTTTCGCTATCGCAATCGCTTCCATAAAACCAAGGAGGGATATGATTATCGCATAGGGAAGCAGTTGGAGAAAAACAGCTCCTTTGATTTCAGGAATTCCAAATACAGGCAAGCCCTTTGGGATGACCCCGACAACTGCACCACCGCCCGTCATCACTACTTTCTCCGTATCGATCACACTGCTTCCGACTTTCATCCGCCACACGCGTCCATCTGTTTTGGTATCGGCTGAGATTCGATCTTTGGGCAGAAAAATCATATTACCTTCTGAATCCTCCATACCGGCAAATTGATAACTTCTCAATCGCTTACGCTCATTCTTCGCCGTCAACTGATAACGGTCTATATTGAAGGCAAGTTTTTTCAATTCATATTCAAAATGAAGCGCTTCTGCTGCAAGAGCCGGATCTTTTCTTGTTTTTTCCAGTTTTGATGTCAGTTCAGTCCTTGCCTCTCCTGCTTTTGTGGAATCAATGACAGCCTGATTAAACAGGGCAACTGATTCTTGAACCTCTTTTGAATCTATGTTTTGCATCAGGATCTTCGTGTTGTGTTCAAACCCCATCCCCCAGGAGATCAGGGTTGTGATGACAACGGCAATCAATACATAGGGAATTTTCGGATTCAATCTTTTCAGACCATACATGATACCGATAGCCAGAGCACCCAGAAGGAGGGTTGGCAGATGGGTATAGTCAAAAGCAGCCTGAACGACCCGGATGATGGTTTCATAGTAATGCGGTGCATCATCCACATATACCCCAAAAAGCTTGGACAATTGGGAAGAGGCAATAATAATGGCCGCTGCATTGGTGAAACCGTTTACAACCGGATGGGATAAAAAATTAACAATAAGTCCGAGTTTTAGTATACCCAGTGCAAGCTGGAAAACACCAACGGTTATCGCCAGCATCACTGCATACATAATAAAAGCCTGACTACCCGCAGGTGCAAGTGGCTCCAGCGAAGCTGCGGTCATCAATGAAACAACCGCAACCGGACCTGTAGCGAGCTGCCGGCTCGATCCGAACAATGCTGCGATCATAGGGGGCAGGAAAGCAGCATAAAGACCGTAATAAGGCGGCAAGCCCGCCAACTGCGCGTATGCCATGGACTGGGGAATCAATACAAGGGCTACTGTTATCCCCGCCACAAAATCAATACGGAAATGACCAAACGAATAATTTTTAAACCACTCCAAAAAAGGAAATACTTTTACGATCATATCATGCACCTTCCTCATATTTTTTATCTGTTGTGAGTATCTTTCTGCAAGATACGATAATATCGTTGAATAATGCGCTGGCATCGTAGAGATTATAGGTCTTGAACCTCACAACACCGTCCACCATGGAAAAAATGATCAGCGCTGTTTTCCGGGGGGGCATTTTGCCGATAGAACCATCTTTTTGCCCCATCAGAACCCCCTCTTCAAAAATATCGACCAGACAGTCATATATGGCTTCCAGATTTTCCCGACAGTTGGGAAGTGTCAGTGCCATCTGATACGGATAATGCCTGTGGAGCAGTAAAAACTGGTTTTCCATTTTACCGGCAAGATACATATAGAATGACACCGCATTTTCAATCATCTCCAATCCGTTCCGGAATTGACGATTTTCCATATAGGATCCAAACTCCTCGACAATCATCTCACGCGTACGCTCCAGAACGGAAAGAAACAACTTTTCCTTGCTGCTGAAATGATAATAAATCGTTCCCTCTGCAACCTTGGTTAGCCCGGATATATCGGCCGTCGATGTCTCTTTATATCCCTTTTGGGAGAACAATACCGTAGCCGCCTGTAAAATCGCTTCTTTCCGTGTCATAATACCTCCGTTAAAAACCGAGCGTTAACTCAGTTTTACTGAGCGACGCCTCAGTATTAATATTTTTCCAATCTTATGTCAAGATTTTTTTTTCTACATCTAATTCTCACTCTGATCGATTCCGGAATTGATGAGCCAATTTCAAAAGTCTGTTGTTGTAGTTCCAGCGAAAACTAGACACGCAGTGAAGCGTAGCGCTATCCAGTATTTTCGGCTCTTTTCCGGGCACTGACTTTCGCCGGTGT
>CAYTGW010000071.1:6343-17206 GCA_964437395.1 uncultured Desulfocicer sp. | reverse complement strand
TGGATGCCGGGAATGCCATACCGCTGATGAAAATTCATCAGCGCTCTGCCCTGATTGGAATCGGATCGTTTTGTCTCAATCAACAACTCCGGGGTGTTATCTTTTACCAGGCAAAAATCTACTTCCGCGCCGTCTTTGGTTCTTACATAGTGCAATGCGTAAGGCCGGCCCTGATAATCAACCTTTGCATACACATGTTTCAACAGGCAGAGAGCAACCAGGTTTTCAAATTTGACGCCTTCATCCCCTTGAACCAGTCCTGTATCGAAAAAATAAATTTTCGGTTCTTTCAGAATGGAGCGGGCAATATTTTTGGAAAACGGCGTTACCTTAAAAATTATATATAAGGACTCAAGGATCTGAATATATTTTTTGACGGTATTGGGGGCAATTTGAACATCCTGTGCAATGGATGTGTAAGAAACCGGAGAACCAATCCTGGAACGTAGCAGATCCAGAATCATCTGCATGGATTTAAAATCATGTATTTTTTCAAAATCGAGAATATCGGTGCGTATCAGTCCGTCAATATACTGCATCCGCCAGCGATCCGCATCGATACGATCTTTTGCCAGAAATGGCTCTGGAAAGCTGCCACGTTCCAGAAATTTATCGAGGTCAACATGTTCATTCAGGTGAAACAACTCTGCCGGCGAAAAAGGCAGCAACCTGTGCCTGAAAAACCTACCGGCAAGGGAATCACCACTCTGGCGCAAAACCTCAAGCCTTGCACTGCCCGTCACCAGGATCATCATATGCTCAGGCTTGGTGTCATAAACGCCTTTAAGATAGTTCTTCCAACCCTTCATTTTATGGAGTTCATCCAGAATCAGAAGCCTGATTTTATTCAACCAGGCCTCATTTTTAATGATTTTCCGATCCTCGGAACTGTCATAATTCAAATAAAGGCTCTCCGGAATGGATTTGGCAATCTGCTTGGCCAGCCATGTTTTTCCCACCTGTCTCGGCCCGGTCAGAAATACCATTTTTTTCTTGAGATCATCGATAATATATTGCTCTTGCTGCCGTCTCATATACCACCCTTGTGCCTATATTGTTTCGACTATTCTGCATTAAATTGCAAAAAAGTCAAGGCTATTCGGCATTCTGATGCAGAATGGCCGCCAGAGAATCGATCCTTTCTTTCATCGGGAAAAACCGCCTATAACAGAAACCACGTAGCGGCCAGACCGGTAAACGTCATGGTGATCGTATAGGGCAGCGCAAGCCATATCATTCGCCCATATGACAGTCTGATTGCAGACGCCGGCGCGGATGTCAGCAGAAACAGGAAGGCTGCCTGACCGTTCGGCGTTGCCACGCCTGGAATATTTGTGCCTGTATTGATGCATACCGCTAATCTGTCAAAATGGCTCATAATCTGAGCTGCATGATCCGCTGCTGATTTGGGAAGGCGGGAATAGGACATCGGCTCTCGATACGGTCTTGTCCGTCAATGCCGTTGATAATCGTTATTTACCTATAGGAATTTTTTCGGTCATCGATCGTTAGCATGTAGATAATTTGTTCGTTTTGATCGATGATATAGAAAAGCCTGAACCTGCCGATGCGATATCGCCATGTCTCGGGCGAGTATCCCTTGAGTTTCTTAATATTGTTACCCCAGAAAGGTTCTTTCTTTATCTGAGGGTAAACAAAAGAATCAAGTTTCCTCCTCAAAAAATCAATGTCTGGTTCCGACATTTTTTTGAGCCTTTTAAGGAACTCATCAGTTTCAAATACACGGAAATCAGGCAAATCGCCCTCGCTTGGCTTTCGCATCACGAAGGCCTTTCTTGATGCCGCTATTCAGGCTTTTGTTATTTTGAATTTCTTTCATCTCAAATTCATCGACGTATTCGAGTTCTTCCAAAAAACGAAGAGCCGCGGTCTCAATAAAATTTGAAAGGGGACGATTATCACATTCCGCTAGGCCTTTAAATCGGTTGTACACTTTGTCATTAAGTCTCAACGTTACAGTTTTTGTCATGATTACCTCCTGCGCTTATGAATCTTATGTCTATTATAAGAATACATAAGAATACATAAGAATACATAAGCCTGCAAGAAATTTTTTAGAATGGATCGGGTTACTTCACGAAGCGTAGCTTTTTCGCTTCCGTGAAGCAAATTGTTGATTTTAGTTTCTATTTCATTAAAATTTGATCGCAAACATGTTTTCCGAAATACTGCTTATGAACCGGTAGTCAGTTTCTCCATCACGCTTTCCGGAGAGATGCTCCGGATGCATTCACAGACGGCAGAATCGCGGCAGTCTTCACAATATTGATCTTTGACCAGGATATGCACATCTTTTCCCAGAGGGGCCCACCTTCCCGGATGGATCGGCTTCATGGGTGCGAAAAGGCCGACCGCTTTTTTCCCCAAAGCAGCAGCAATATGAAGCGGCCCTGTGCTTGCGGCAACCAGCCCGTCTGTAATCGAGATAAAAGCGATGAGCTGATCCAGATCGAATTTCCCGGTCAGATCCATTGCCTTTGAATGAATCCGGGTAAGAAAGTCTTTCATCTGCTCCGCTTCCGCACGGGTACCGGTAATAAAAATCCTGAACCGTTCTTCCGGCAACAGATTCACAAGCTTTTCAAAATTGGATATCCCCCACTCACGGGCACTGCCCTGGGATTTTGGATGCAGGATAAGATTGAATCGATCCGGATCAATGAGAAAACGCATCTCCCTGGAAGGCGCCGGCAGGTTTGAAAACCCGAAATATTGATGAATCTCTGAAAGAGCCGGGATATCATGTATGCCCAAAGGAGACAGCAGTTTGAAATTCAACTGAGCCTCATGCAGTTCAGATCTTCTCCTTGAAAAATGCACCTTCCGGTTACAGGCGAGCCAGTGAGACAGGCGGTGCGAAGTTCCGGCACGGTTGGGAATACCTGCTTTCCAGGCCAATCGGGCAATGTCACGGTTGGGAAAGATATGGATGATCCAGTCTGCCTTCCAATCCTGGAATGCAGCCACCTGTTCTTCCGAACTCCTATTTTTCAGATCATCCCAGTTGATCAGGCCATCGATATGACCGGATAACCGGACAACCGCCTGTGTGTATGTGTTTCCGATGAAACTGATCCGGGTCCTGGGGAATTTCCGTTTCAGGTATCCGGCCACCGGCAGGGTCAGTATCACATCCCCGATGCTGTCGGTCCGGCTCAGTATGATATGTTTCGGGTCTTTCTCCATTACGCTCCTGTTTGAAAAAAACACTGCCGGACATTGTCATTCCGGCATCCAAGTGTTGTTTTTCAAGCCGTCAGAGGCAATCAAAGCGCTATCCAGAAGAATACTGGATGCCGGATCAAGTCCGGCATGACGGAATTTGCTTATAGAGTTGCCAGGTTGTTAGGGTTTGGGCTGATCCTTGAACCGGTTATGAACCCAGAACCACTGATCCGGATGGTTTCGGACAAATGCTTCAATCGCCTGATTGTACTTCTGCGTATTTAGGACAACATCCTTTTCCTTATCTCCTGTTTTGATCAGGGGAATCTCTTCCCCGATCTCCACATGAAATTTTTCCCCTGCCTGGTACAGAAAAACCGGCAATACCGGCGCTTCATATTTCAGGGCAGCCAGAGACAATCCCATATTGGTAGAGGCAGGCTTACCCAGAAAATCAGCAAACACGCCGGCTGTATATCCTGCATTCTGATCCAGCACAATCCCGACACACTCTTTCCGGTCCAGCGCTCTCACAATTTTTCGCATGGATTTTTTTTTGGCAACCATGTCCACGCCAAACCGAACGCGGTATTCATACAGATACCGATCCGCTGGTTTGAAATTGAGCGGACGGTAGACAACGAGTGACGAATATCCAACCAGCCCTATAATTGATGGAAGCAGTTCCCAGTTTCCGGAATGAGCTGTTAGAAACAGAACACCCTTTCCCCGGTCAAAAGCTGTTTTCAGGTTGGACAAGCCGTGTATCTGAAAAAGTTTTTTGTAGTTTTCTGCATCCATCCGGTATGTCCAGGCGATTTCAAAGGGTATCCGGGCAAGATTCTGAAAAACCCTCCTGGCAAGCCTTCGGATTCCCAGTTCACTTTTTTCTTTTCCAAACGCCTGATGTAAATTGAGCAGCGCTATTCTTCGGTGCCGTTTATCCACGGCAAACCAGATCCGCCCGATGGTATTGCCAATGGCCATCCGCCAGCTCCCGGGCATCAGACCAAAAATCAGAAACACTGTTTTAATGGCATTGTAATAAAAAGTATCCAACCTGTTCATCATGATATCGCTGTCACTACCTTTCCTTCTTGTATAATGCAGACAGATTGCTGGGCTTATCCGAACCCAGGACATCCAGCTCATATTGTTTTGCTTCCTTGATAAAAGATGCATAGGAAGAACTCACGGCAATGATAAATCCCTGGGTGCCGTCCAGAAACCCGCGCCGGTACAGATAGGTTTCAATAAACTTGCTCATGGGTTTCAGCAGAAGCCTCCAGAGTCTGTATTTTTTCCCCTTGTTGTATCGAACCAGTGCGGCAATGCTTGAAAAATGGTTGATGGTGTTCACCTGGTCGGACAGATCTCTTGCCGTATAATGAATCAGGTCACCTGTAATTGTTTTTCCTTTTCCTTTCAGGATAATCCGGTCATGGGGATTTTCCCCGCCCCAGTAAGCCCTGCCTTTTCGAACCAGCCGGTATCTCCTGTTTGGATACCATCCGCCATGACGGATATAGGTATGCATGTGATAGGTGAGCCGGGGAAACTTGACCCCCACAACCTTTGGTTTTGGATTGCCGGACAGAAATTGTATGATCGACCGCCTCAACTCAGGGCTGACCCGTTCATCTGCGTCAATACTGATTATCCATTCAGAGGAGCACATTTCCAGTGCCCGATTTTTCTGCTGAATATGACCGTCAAACGGATGCTGGGAAAATTTGACCTTTGAATTTTTCCGGCAGATGGATTCTGTGTTGTCCGTGCTGAACGAATCCAGCACAATGATCTCATCCACAAAATCGGTCACAGAATTCAGGCATTCTTCTATATTTCTCTCTTCATTGTATGTGATGATAGCTGCGGAAAGTGTTGTATGGTGAATCATGGATGTCCCTGTCATAAATGTTGGCATTTTGTCTATATTTTAAATATATTAATATTCTCCCCTTGAGGGAATTAAAAACTCAGTCCACCCTGGATCAATTGTATTTAACCGTTGTTTTTATGATAATATATCGATAATGTAAATGCCTTTATTAGTATGAAGATAACCTCTGATGGTTTCTTATTTTCCAATGGATAACATCCAAACGAACGAAAGGGCCTAACGTGCGCGTTCTCTGCATTACAGACCATAGTGACCGTCCGGAAGCGGAAACATTTATCGGGCTGAAAAAACAAGGGGTGGATATTATCGTCATGTGCCCCTCCTCTGCTCCCCACTTTAACCGGCTGGTGCAGGCGGATGTTCCGGTAATGGATGTAAAACTGAAATCAAAACTGGATTGTCGCGCCATCCAAAAGATCAGACGTTTGCTGGTGGAGAAGAATATTCAGATCCTGCATCTTTTTAACAACAATGCAATTACAAACGGATTGCTGGCAGCGAGGAATCTGCCGGTGAAAATCATCGCGTATCGGGGAATTGTCTCCAACATCAGTTTTCTGAATCCGGCCTCCTGGATGACACATCTGAATCCCAGGGTGGACCATATCATCTGTGTAGCGGAAAAAGTCCGGGAGTATTTTCTGAATTTGAGACTGCTCTGGCTGCGCGTTCCGGAATCCAAACCCATCACCATCTATAAAGGCCACAGCCTCGACTGGTATCAGAATAAACCTGCTGATCTGTCGGAATTCGGCATTCCTAAAAATACTTTTACCGTATGCTGCATTGCAAACTACCGGCCCCGAAAAGGAATTCATGTACTGATTGAGGCAGGCCGATATCTGCCGGCAGATGCCGATATCCATTTCCTGCTGGTGGGTGAGATGAACTCTCCCAAAATCATGAGGCAAATCCAAAAAAGTCCGATCCGGGAAAAAATACACCTGCTTGGATATCGGAAAAATGCGCCCGAAATTTCAGCAGCTTGTAATGTCGCAGTCCTTCCGGCGCTCAGAAGAGAAGGTCTGCCAAAAGTGATTATCGAGGCCATGGCCTACGGCGTTGCACCAATCGTAACCAATTCAGGAGGAAGTCCGGAGCTTATCGAGGACGGAAAGAGCGGAATCATTGTTCCACCCAACAATGCCAGTGCAATCGCTGACCAGATTACCCGGTTATATATGAATCCATTGCTGTGTAAAGAAATCGGCGCCAATGCAAAAGACCGGATTGCCCGCTCATTCCGAATTGAAGATACGATCGAACGAACCCATGCATTATACAAAAAATTGATCTCCCCTCAGAGAGCCTCATCTTGAGTCAGTTTGTGAATCCAAACAACATTAAACTAAAAATGATATTATCGTAAAAAAAACGCCCCATCTGTTTAAGCAGATGGGGCGTATGTTCCATCAGATGATGTCTCTTTATCACATGTTTACCGGTAAACAGAACACCATCAATAGGTCACCAAAGCATCAACGCAACGGTTTCAACTCAACGCGGCGGTTTGCAGCGCGTCCTTCCACCGTATCGTTTGTTGCAGCCGGATTTTGCATTCCATACCCTTTGGCAGCCATCCGGTTTTTAGCAATTCCTTTGGAAATAAGATAGTCCATCACAGCCTGAGCGCGTTTTTCAGAAAGTGTCTGGTTATACTTTGCTTTGCCAACATTATCCGTATGACCTTGAACTTCCAGTCTCAGATCCGGATTATTAACCATCACAGTCGCAACCGCATCCACATTTTGAACGGATGAAGCGAGAATAGCTGCTTTTCCTGTGTCAAAACGGAGGTCTTTGATTACCCAGCAGCCACGGGCATCAACGTTGGCCTCAAGAGGTGTTCCCGGACACTGATCCATATCATCGGTTACGCCGTCTTTGTCAGTGTCAACCGGGCAGCCCTTTTCATCCACGGTCACACCTTTTTTTGTATTTGGGCAGGCATCTTTGGAATCGACGACACCGTCGCCGTCACTGTCCAATTCCACTGCTGCCGGTGCTGCTGCTACTAATGCGCAGCCTTTTTCATCCACTTTCACACCTTTTTCCGTTCCGGGGCATTGGTCTTTATCATCGGTCACGCCATCGTTATCGCTGTCAAGAGGGCAACCCTTGGCGTCCACCTGGACCCCTCTGGGTGTACCGTTACACATATCCGCAGCGTCCATTACACCATCTCCGTCAGAATCCTGATCAACAACAACCTCTTCCTGAACAGCGGCTATCGCCTCTTTTTTTCCGCCGAAACTGAAAGCAAGTCCCAGGGTGTAAAGAAGGTTGTTCTGTGTATCATCAAAAGAAATCAGATGACGTACATCCCCTCTCAGGGCAACTTTATCTGTCAGATAATACTTGATACCGCCACCATAATTCACCATGAAATCCGTATCTGTTCCCACATTTTCCCCATCAAAGGTGATGGTACCCAAGCCTGCTGCCACATAGGGAACAAAGGCGGTTTTGGTTGTCAGATTGTAAAAGAGATCAAGATGAACTGGATATACGTCGACGTCAACATCCACCAGTCCGGCTTCCGTATCAGAAAAAAAAAAAAAAAATTCCGCTCCCACATGATCTGTGAGCAGATACCCAAGTCCCAGACCGAATGTCCACCCATGGTCAAATTCCGTATTTAACTGGAAGGGGTCCTGGTTCCCTTCAAACCAATGCCCGCCGATCATGGGAGATACCAGAAATTCCCCCTTGCCAGCCCCGCATTCTCCGCTTTGGGAAAATCCCAGAAGCCCTAAAACCATCATTGAACATATCAACATTTTTTTGATCATTTTTTTCCTCCTTGCATTAATTTAATATGAATTGTCAAATCTGACTCAGACAAGATCGTAACTTTTTGGTTTCGCGCGATCATACTTCAGAATATCCATATTTTCAAATCAAAAATTCACAATGGGTGCAGTTAAAAGTGTTAGGTTTCAACCTGAATATGGATAGCGCATAGCTTCACTGCGTGTCCGGCTTTCGCCGGAATGACGGACAGCGCTACTACCGTCATGCCGACTTGATCCGGCATCCAGCATTTACCCAACGATTTTAATTACACCCATTCACAATACCCGAATGACAAAATGGTTGAAAAGAAATTCATCTGTTTGATTGCTGATTTAATAGGGAATTTTCTTCGCATTTTCTGTACCAGACTCACCATATCCAGCACAAGCACAGAGAATAACCGCAAGCATGACAACATAGAATCCGATATAGATATTCTGGCCGAAGATTGTTTCCGTAAGACCGAACTGCATGAAGGCTGCAATCAGATACAGACCTGCAAACCCGGCATCCCGGTTGTCCGGGGTTATCCGGATCTGTTTTATAATCACATAAACCGGAACAAGGAAAATTGCAAATAGAGAAATCAGGCCGAGAATGCCGCAATCCGACATCACGGATAGATATGCACTGTGGGGCTGGTGATATATTCTGATGATTTCGCTTCGCTCGCCACGGTCTATCATCTGATGGGAAATCGACTTGAAACTTCCAGGACCCGCTCCCAGAAAAGGATGGTCAAGAAAGATATTCCAGGCTGCCTTCCAGCCTTCCATCCGTTCGGAGGCACTGCCTTCTTTTGAATGGCTGCCGTCATATTCCATGATCTCCTGACAGGTTTCCTGAAGCCGCTGGGAAATTTGCGTCTGTGGAATTTTGTACAATATCACTGCAACCAGGAAAATTCCGATGAAGATCCCCATCCATGTCCGGAATCTCAAATCCTTGTAATACTGAATCAGTGCAATGAAAAAGAGGCCGGGAACAGCAATCCATGCTCCACGGGTGCCGGACAGAATACACGCCGCCATCCCCAGAATAAAGGCAAGCCAGGGGCAAATCCTCTGAAAAAAAGTCTTTTCCTGCTGAAGAAAATGGACTCCTGCCAGACTCATGAATGCCATGGCAAGGGAAATATCTCCAAACGCGATGGAGTGATAGGAACCGGAAACACGCTCACCCGGATGCAGAAAAACACCGGCAACGATAGCATAAACACCCGAAATTACAGCCCCTGAAATAACAGAATACCACACAATGCGGATCGGCAGGCGCGTTTTTCGAAACAGAAAAAAAACAGGAATAACAAACAGCATCCGCGATTGATGCTCAACATATTTAAACCGTAGATCTTCCAGATTGCCCAGAATACCATTGATGGTAAAGGAGAACAGGTAAACCAAAAAATAGGAAGCAAAGGCCCACATGACCATTTTTTCATGGGAAGAGATGGAAGGCCGTTTTTCTCTGGAAAAACATAGTGGAAGCCCGAACAGGGTGAATAGAATCGTCATTACAGTGCATGAGTGCTCTAACAGGTTGCTCAATAGGGGAAACACCAGCACAATTGCATAAACATAATTCAGCATGGAACGGTTATATGGCATAATCGTGAAAAATCTCCTGAGCGTATGATCATTCGACGCCTGCTTATCATCCGCATGGTGATAACGCAAGTATTTCCTTGACATCAAAGCAGGGCTTCTCTACAAGGCAACAGGGTAAATGCGTTTAGAAAACACCTTTTAATTTCCCCCTTTGAGGGGGATTAAGAGGGGTGTGCTTGTTGTTTTTTTGCTAAGAGTATCTGTTTTACTAAATAACACCCCCCTACCCCCCTCAAGGGGGGAATATATTGCGCTACCCTCAAAAGGGAAATTTCTTTTACCCCAATGGGGAATTATCTTTTTTTCTAAATGTGTTTACCCTGTATGGCTATGGATAATGTTTCAATCAATCTCATAGTAAAAACAATACAGGCTCCATGAAAATCCTACTGGTCCAGACTAGCTTTCTGGGAGATACCATCCTTTCCACACCGGTTATCTCAGGAATAAAAACCATTTATCCCGTATCTGAACTCTGGATCATGACCACCCCATTATCCGCCCATCTGGTAAAACGCGATCCGCTGCTGGAAGGGGTTATTGAGTACGATAAACGAAAAAACCAATCCGGCCTCACCGGTTTGCTGAAAATAGCCCGGAAACTGAAAAAGATGAAATTCGACCGGGTGTATTCCCTTCATCGCTCCTTCCGGACATCTATTCTCCTGTGGCTTGCCAAAATTCCCTATCGGATTGGCTGCAAGGATGCCAAGCTTCCATACTTGTATCATGAAACCAGAAGCCGCAATTTTTCAGAACATGATGTGATCCGCAACCTTTCGATATTAAATGGAGAACTGGATCTTTCTTCATTTGATAAGGAGATGCGGCTGTTTGCGCCAACGGAAAACTAAATCCGTCCAGATATATGAAAAAAAACCGACAGTTCCAAGCCCTATGCGGTGATTGCTCCAGGCAGTGTATGGAATACCAAAATGTGGTTTGCCGAAGGATTCCGTTCTGTTGCTGTCTTTCTGCTGAAGCAGGGATACCGTGTTATTCTGGTTGGCGCAAAATCGGATGAAACGGTTTGCAAATCGGTTGCACAGGATCTTGATGTGCTTAATTTTGCCGGGAGAACAGATATTTCCGAAGCCCTGTACATTGTGAAGCACGCAAAACTGGTTGTGTGTAATGACAGCATGACCCTTCATATGGCATCGGCATTCAAAATACCCAATGTCGCTGTTTTCTGCGCAACCTCTCCGGAATTCGGGTATGGCCCCTGGAAAAATAATGCCATTGTTGTTGAAAAACAGGGTCTTCATTGCAAACCCTGCCGTCCGCATGGATCAGAAAAATGCCCGGAAGGGACAGATGCCTGCATGCGAGAGCTTCCACCGGATGAGGTGATAAAGGCCATACAAAAAG
>CAYTGW010000071.1:0-6333 GCA_964437395.1 uncultured Desulfocicer sp. | reverse complement strand
TGTTTCGGAACCCGGACCGATCTCACCGACCTTCATTGCAGACAATTAATCCATCTGTTTCAGCAACCCTCTGAACCTGAAAAATCAATCCTGGGCGGAAGAACCTCCATGATTGAAACCTTTCTCGATCCTATCGGCGATGTTGTCATCAAAAAATACAAAAGAGGAGGCCTGGTTCGGTTTTTTAACAATGAAACCTACCTGAACCTGGGAAACATACGCTGCAGAACAGAGTATCAGCAGATGGAACACGCTTACCAGCTTGGAATCCAAGTCCCGAAGGTTGTTGCATACGCTTACACCGGCGGATTATTCTATAAGGGATGGTTGATCACGGAAAAAATCCAAAACCAGCAAACACTTGCCAGTCTCGCCATGACAGATCCTGCCAGAGCCCAGGCTGCATCCTTTCTGCTCCTTACTCAGATATCCAAACTCATGGACAACCATATTTTCCATCAAGACCTTCACCCTGGCAATGTACTGGTCACAGACAAGGATGAGGTGTTTATCATTGATTTTGATAAGGCCACCCAATATAGCGGAAGCAGGCAAGACCTTGCATCCCGATATCTGAAAAGATGGAAACGGGCCATCACCAAATACAACCTGCCGGATATATTGTCTAAAACCCTGGAAAAAGAACTAAAACCGCGGTAAGCTCCGTCTGACCTGGATCATCGATCCTGCAAGCTGTTGGTAGTGTCCTAATTTAAATTTTTTTGGCATATTTTAAATTTGAAAATTATTGACAATTAACTTTACTTGATATATTTTCATACCATCTTTAAAATATATTTAGTCTGGTGCTGCTTGTCGGCTCGATAGGGTAACGCCCCGCCAGACATCAATTAAAAGCTCCAATTTAAAATTGGAGCTTTTTTTATATCAAAGACTCAACCCATTCATTTATAGGGCTTTTATCAGGAAATACTTTAAGCCCATCCCGCTTGTTTGGTATTGTATTACATGAATTATAAATCAGTGGCAATACAAGTTTGAAAAATTTATAATCTGGTTTGTTGTATCTGATAGCATGGTAAATACTATAAGAGCATAGGTCTGCAAATTGAACCCCCTCTGACAACTCGCTGGCTACAAAAAGAGGCATTTCAATAATATTTTTCAACAAAAGCTTAGAAGTTGTGCCTTTTTCTAAAAAATAGGAATGTTTCATAGCAAGAGAAATATTAGCTTTTCTGCCCACATCATCAGTAATGACTACTGCCTTGTGCTTTGCGTGGCATTCATCCATGTAGTTTTGGATACGCTCGCATAGCAACTCCCAAGCTTTTCTATGTAATTTGTTGTGATCCATAAATTTTTCAAGATGCCTTTTGTCAATAATAATAGCAAAGAAAGGTATTCGTATATTCTGCAATTGTTGAAAATAGGTCATAACAAGAGATGTAATTTCATCTGTTGATAGTTGAGATAAAAAGGCATTTTTTTCGCGTTCCTTTTTAATTCGTATCCAATTGGATTTGATCTCACAATCCGACAATTCAAGTCTATGTCCGCCTTTTGCAATAATATTATTTATCAACTCTCTTTTTTTCTTTATAATAGACGAATAAAAATATCTCCATTTATGCTCAAAAATGCCATAAGCAGTTAATACATAAAGCCAATCTTTTTTAATCTCCACCCCTTCTTTGTTGATGGATTCTGTTTCCGGATCTAGATTCCCAGTTTCATCTACATAAAATAAATACATTTTTTTCTCTAATAATTATTATTAGTTAGTTTCAGCAACAATAGCAGCCCTCACAGCTTTAATTGGCGAATCAGCCGACCCTTGATGCGATACTGCATAAAATCTTCTTTTCGTAGCCCCTTATATCTCAAGCGACCATGTATAACATATTTCTGCTGTTGGATGATCAAACAATTTAAACACCTGAACAATCCCATCCCAAACAATAGATTCGCCAAACATTTCTTTTTTTGGGACGGATTTAATCCATTTGGAGTCGCATGTATGGAGTTCGAATATTGCTTTTGTTAAACTTTTTATTTCATCCATGGTAAATCATTTTCATCTTGTTGTGTTGGTTCTTTTTCATCTATATTTGGTTTTTGCTGTTTGGCAACTATGCTTGGCTTGTATACATTGATAATCGCAATAACCTGATTCCACTCCTCATCACTTAATGGTTTTGGGATTGTAATACATCCTGATTTTCCAGATGGTAAATAGATAGGTATATTATAAACTTCGCCTATAGTTGCACTATTATAATCTTGAGTGGGATTTTGAATTGTGGGCATTGCATTCATTTTTTCATCCTTCTGTTGTTTTGGATTTTTATCTTCTTCATGCCCAGACATACTATCATTTTTTTGTAGTTTTGAAAAGGAAATTGTATCTCTAAACTGATTAATAAAATTATTAACTGATGACTCTGCAAATCTTCCAGCCGTCCTTTGTATAATTAAATATGCCCGTATAGTCTGATCTGATGGTAAATTACCATTCCATTTATTCCACAATTCATTGTGTATCGAAGGCTCAAGCGCTGCTTTCTGTAGTGCTTCTATATATTTATCTTTATGTTCAGGGCTATCTTTATAAAAAAGAATTTCAAGTGCCAGTTCTGTAAGTTTAATTTCTCTTGAATCGCCAGTTCCCCGATCTTCAATAAGACCAAATTTTTTTAATGCAGCAAGTTTTAACAAGCCTGGGCCACTTCCAGATTTATACCCCCAATGACCAACAACGGCCTGATATGGGACAAAATGATTACCACCACCTTCTTTTTGCTTGATAATTTCAGCAAGCCCAATTGAACTTTCTAAATCTATAGAAGGATAACTTGGGCTACGGACTAATATCCGTTTACGCTTTTGTGCCTCCTGTGAATCCATATTTTACCTCCTTTGTTGTTATTAGACAAATAATAAGACATAATGAAAAATAAATCAATAGTTATTTAAAATATTTTAATTTGTCTTTGTTTTTTAACTTGACAATAAGAGACAAAATAATTATGTATGTCTTTAAGTTAGTGAGACAAATTAAAACCCCATGGAGCTGGCGCTTCGTGGGGCAAGAGTTGGTACTCTATTTTAGGCTTGGCATCTTTTTTACGGGTTTGATCCCCGGTTGCTCCACCAATGGCCCAAGCCACTACAGTCCGCCAAAAGTCGCGTCCACTAGAAAAATGTAATTTTCGGGAACCCGGATTTAAGTAAGATATCAACATTGTTTGTTGAAAGGCAAAATTTAACAATGAGAATGTCAATGAACCAATTCACAAGACTGACGAACGCATTTAGTAAAAAAATTGAGAGTAACACCAGCAATGGCAGCTGGTGTTACCGGACGTGTTTGGGATATAAATGATTTAATCAGTTTGGCAGAATGATTTATCTATGAAAGGTAATGGTGAAAAGAATGGCAAAAAATGAAAAAACTTCAAAAAGAATTGGTTCTATTGCATCTGAGCTTCTCAGAAGTTCAAAAACACCCAAGAAGATTAAAGGTGTCGCTGGGTCTGCACTGACCCAGCGACCAAATCAAAAGAAACGTAAAAAATAACTTTTGAGGTTTTAATTACACGATAATTAACAATTGAACAAGTAGGTATTGTTATTCTGCCAAAAACCTGGCCCTTGCTGATAGCCATAGTAAGGGTCTTGTATTTTTTATTAATATCGTCAATTAAAAAACCTGTTGTTACGCAAGTGCTGGGTTTCAATACTTCAATTTGTTCCCAACTTGTCGTCATCCCTTTACTGTCAATCCACGTTACCATTACAAGTTTTTTCTTCATATTAAATCCATGTATATTCAAATTAGGACATTACCAAGCTGTTGATGAGCTTGACACAATGAACAAAAATCAGTAACGTTCACAACAATCACATATTTTACTGGATTGCCGGACTCGTGCTCCCTTGTAACGAGACGATCCAATATCAGATGGAGGAAAAAATCATGAAAAGACGAAGAGTGATTCTCCGGAAATGCGATACATATGATGTAAATCTTCTGTCCGGTATCATCCGGGAAGGTATGGAGGAACTGGGAGAAAGACCCAAAGGCAGGATATTGATCAAACCCAATATTGTGACCGCCAACAAAGGATATATCCACCATTCCTTTACTGCGCCTGCTGTTATGGAGGCCATGGTGAGTGTACTTCGGCAAACCTTTGATGCAAAAACCATTACCATGGGAGAATCCGGCGGCATTGGTCTGCCCACCCGGATGTTTTTCAGTGAATCCGATTACTACAAACTGGCAAAACGGATCGAGATCCCTCTGGTGGATTTCAATGAAGAACAGACCCGGGAGGTTCCCCTGTTCCGGGCCAAGCTTCATAAAACCCTTCTTCTGGCCAAATCCCTGTATGAAGCGGATTATAAAATATGGATGCCGAAACTCAAATTTCACATTGTTACGGATTTTACCAATGCCCTGAAGCTGAACATCGGTATCTCCACGCACAAGGAGCGCTTTCTCTATCATGATGACCGGCTCCATGAAAAAATTGTGGATCTGCTTGAAATCGGATATCCCCATCTCATTGTCACCGATGCAATCACCATTGGCCGGGGATTTGAATCCAGCCCCTATCCTGAGCACCTGGGTACGATCATCATAGCCAATGATCCTGTTGCATCCGATGTTGTGGCTTCCCATATCATGAATTATGACCCGGAAAAGGTTCGATTTCTTGTCGAAGCCAGAGACCGCGGATATGGCTCCCTTTCCCTTATTGATATCGAGATCAGTGGGGATATCTCGATTGATGAACTGGCAAGCCGGACCAGACCGATCTACTCGCCCTTTCAGAATCTGCAAGAACTGGATACGCCCATCAAATTCTACGAAGGGATTAACAAAAATTCCGGCAACCCCTGTTATGGCGGATGCATATGCAGTATCAAAGGCGTTCTGGGAACGGCTGAAAAAAAATTTGACGGCAACCTGAAACAGGCAAAAAAAGGCGGGATTGTCATGGGATATTATGACGGAGATGTGATTCATCCCGGTGAACCGGTCGCCCTGATCGGAACCTGTGCCGGTGTTTCCGGAAAGCTCGAAGCAGGTAAGGTCATCCACATCAAAGGATGCCCGGTAAAAGTTGCTGACCTGATGTTCTGGATGCTGCCTCGTTTCAGCCTGAAAAGCCCTGCTGCTGACCTGCGGAATCTGGCCTTGCTGATCTATTTTTCGATCGTCAAACTCCTGATGCAATTGACCATTCCATTTCGACCAAAAGCAAAAATAAAAACAGAAAAACAGGCGGAAACCATTCATCGATGCAAGCAGGAACCAGGCCCGATAAGCTGAATTTTCAATAGTGAGCCAATTTCAAAACAATCGAAAAGCGTCACACCAGCGAAACCCGGTGTCCGGAAAGGAGCAAAAATACTGGATGCCGGATCAAGCCCGGCATGACGGTAATAGCGTTGTCTATATTCAGGTTGAAACCCAACACTTTTAATTGCACCCGCAACGAAACCTCTTCCTTGACATACTCCCTCATTTTTATTATAAATAGATTATTCGCTCAGGTTATCGATCCAATCGAACATGCTGCACAGAAGATGATCGTTCACTGCTGCTGGCATACAAAAAAAAATACCGGAAAAACCCCAGTTTAAATTGAATCATTGATTGCGCTCGCCTTCAGAAAACGCTTTTCATGAAACCAGTGTCACGGATCGGGATCACATTTGCATGAAAAATATTTTAATCATTGGAATGGACAGACTATCCGGGGAGATCCTATCCAGGGCACTGGGAGAGTACGATGATTTTTTCCAGGTACTGATTGCCGAGGATGATGATAAGGCACTTGAAATCTGCGCCAGCATCCGGCCGGATCTTGTCATTGTAGACCTCAGCCAGCCGGATAATAAAAGCCTTGAACTGCTTCACCACATCAAAAAATCGTTTCCAGAACTCCCCGGCATTGCAATCATTAGTGCCGGCAACCCGATGTCAGACCTGAAAATTGAATATCCCGGGATCACGGAATACCTCAATAAGCCCGTTGATACAAGACTTCTCACCGATACAGTAATGAAAATACTGGAGATCAACAGAACCGGGCAAATCCAGGATATCAGTCTGCCTTCCTTTCTCCAGATGGTCGAGATGGAAGCCAAAACCTGTTATTTGAGAGTCCGACAGAACCGGATGGTGGGCTATCTGTATTTTAAAAAGGGTGAACTGATTGCAGCCAGAACCGGTACACGGAAAAATGAAGAAGCTGCGTATGAAATTATCGGATGGGAAAATGCAAACATCGAAATTTTTACTTCTGAACAAGACCAGAAAAAAATGATCGAGTCCCCATTGATGAATATCCTGATCGA
>CAYTGW010000070.1:0-17352 GCA_964437395.1 uncultured Desulfocicer sp. | reverse complement strand
TGATTGATATCTTGAAAAAAACCATATCGCGGCTGGAAGCCGCTCCCACATAATTCGATTATTCAACAGCTTTGATTACACCCGTGCCGCGAGACGGTGTTTCTTTTGAAAAGGCTTTTTGATAGGCATCCTCAGCTTCCTGGTATAAAAGCATTTCTGTTTCCGAATATCGGGGAGAAAAATGAAAAATCGTGAAGCGCTTTACTCCTGCTTTGCCGCAGATTTCTCCGGCCTGCCTGGCGGTTAGATGGTTTTTTGTGGATGCGATATCTGCATGGGCATCTGAAAAAGCAGCTTCAATAAAAAGATGATCCGCTCCCTGAACAAAGGGGATGATTTTTTTCAGATTTTCCGGAGTATACCGGACATCTGTAATATAACCGATTTTTTGACCAGGTGTGATTTTCGCAATCCAGCTGGACAGTTCACTCAGTTTGAAACATTGAACATGGGGTGATGCCTGGCCGGCAGGGATTTCAAAAATAGAATCAGCCGGTTTGTTATCAAAAAGCGCCTGTTTCAAATTGTTCAGCCATGGCCCTGCTGTGAGGCCATGATTCTGAAGTTCTGTTTTTTTGATATTGACTTGAAACCGTTCTTTCATCACAAACCCCAGACAGGGAGTGCTGTGGTCCAGGATGATTGCGGAAACAGAAAAACCCGGTTCATCAAGAATCAAACCGGTAAATGTTTTTTTCAGGGGAGGTTCAGCGGGTTGAAAACGGTTTTGGCAGATATACGTCTGCACCAGTAAATGGGTTTGATGGATTTCGGAAGCTTCCAGGGTTAAAACATTTTCATAGTTTTCAACCAGATCCCAGGAATACCCGGAAAGTTTTCCTTCCAGGTTCTGGATAAAACCTTCAGGCCCATACAAACACAATTTTTTTGTCCGGCCCAACACCAGACGGAGAAGGTGGTCAAATCCGATAAAATGATCCATATGGGTGTGAGATATGAACACATGGCTTGCTTTCAGGATATCTTTGGAAGAGAGATGTGAAATATCACCAAGGTCAAAAAAAATTGCCCTTTTGATAAAGGAGAAAGGAACATAGAGTCCTGGATCTTGAAAAGGCTTGCTGACCAGTCTGGGGAAAAATGAAGCCGGCATTATCCGGGCAGGTGTTTGGAAACCTGACGATTGATGCAATGGTAGATTTCTTCATCAGAGCCATAAACATCAACCGTATCTCTGTGGTTGACAACCTGTTCGATAACAAATGCTGTTACATACAGGCTGACCACATGAGGGTTGGGTACGATATTTCTGAAGGCTGCGTTCTGATAGTCGATGTCAAAATCTTCAGCATGACTTAACCGGTCAAGGCATTTAAGAATTTGTTCTTCAAGGCCATTTTTATTTGATGTTTCTACCAGCTTGTTTTCCACCAGTTTCATTGCAATCGCGTTACTGAGTGTTTCCATGTGATCCTTAATTCCCATCAGCGCGATTCGACGAGTTCTTTCCTTAGATGATTCAATTTGTGACAGGATTTTTGATTCACGATTGCTTGGCCGAAATACCTTTGCCATTCAATATCCCCTTTGCTTAATAATTCCATGACGTGGTGGCCTATCAAACCGTTTGTTATTCCTCCGGCATTATTCATAAGAGGAGCAGTTTTTTTGCCACCGAAACGAATAAATTGTAACTGTAAATAATAGTGACAATGGAATCGAATTGCAAGGAAAATATTATGTAAAAATAATATGGTTTTTACAATTGCCCGGTTTTATGATGTCGTTATGGAGGCTTGGAGTTGATCCGGATTAATGGTTTTGATGTATTCTTTAAATTCTTCGCGAACCACCTTCCGGTAACTGTGATAAAAGAACAGACTTAAAACTTCGGTTGCCTGAATCCCTTTCATTGTCAGTTCTTCCATGGATATATCACCCCAGTTTGCGTTCCAGAATAATTTGATATTTTTTCTGGCCAGTTTACGAAAAAAATCTGTAAATTCTTTTAATAATTTGGGGTCAAAGCCGGATTTTGGTATCATACCCAGCCGTTTCATGTCTGCAATCAGTTTTCCGATGATCACATCATCTGCCAAATAACGGGTTTTGCCATCTATTTCCTCACCGTTGATGACATTCCATTCTTCCATTAATGAAAGCGTATTGTCATCAAGGCCGGTTTTGTTTTTAAAATTATCTCTGCCAATAATTTCATTGGATAATAGCTGTTCAAGCGGCTTGAAATGATTACTTAAAAAATGAAATGAGGTTTGGTCCAGGTCTGATTTTTTTTTCTGCATAGTAATCAGTTGCTTAATGACAGGCAGGGGAAGAAAGTAGTTTTCACGCAAGGATTTAATAAGGTTGATTTGATCAATATATTTTTGATTATAATCAGCTGTGTTTTTTCCTGCTTTTTTCGGTTTACGCAGGATGCCTTCCCGAATGTAATAATGGATTGTTTCTTTTGTAACCCCGGTTTTTTTAACAAGTTCGCTGATTTTCAATTGGAAACTCCTGTGTTGATATACAAAGCGAATTTCAGTGTATTGTGCCTTGATCGCTTTATCCGGATAATGAGCCTTTGTAAAAATATATTGGACTGAAATGGGTGCAGGATAAAACAGGGGTAAGAATCCTGTCAAGTAATTCTTTTGTCACCTTGACCTGTGATCACTTTTATATTATTTGGATATCATTGATGTATTTCAGCTTAGAAATGTCACTATTTAAAAAAGAGGTCATCTCTGCAAAGCGTGACCAGGGAGCATTGAATCGAGAATGCCTGATAAAAAAGTGTTGATTATCGGAGGTGGTGTGGCTGGCCTGTCAACTGCCATTGAACTGGCAAAGCATGACGTCAAAGTGATTCTGATTGAAAAAGAAAAAACAGTTGGCGGATATGCAAGACAGTTTACGTGCAAGGCAACCGATGAGTGCGTAAAGTGTGGCGCCTGTATTGTGGAAGAAAAAATCGATCACGCTGTTTCCCATCCGAATGTAACGATTTACTCCGGAGTTTGTCTGACGGATATCGTTCAACAAGATGGATTTGTCATATCCTTTGTTGACCGGTATAATGAAAAGCAGGCTTGTGAGGTTGATGTTGTTGTCATGGCAACCGGTTTTCAGCCATTTGATCCGATAAACAAGCCGTTCGGGTATAAACGGTTTGATGATGTAGTCACCAATCTTGACCTTGAAAAAAGATTACGTCAGGAGAGGGCTGTTAAGAGACCATCGGATGGAAGTGTTCCGGGGAAAATTGCGTTTATCCAGTGTGTGGGCAGCCGGGATTCAAGCCTGAACCATCTCTGGTGTTCAAAGGTATGTTGCGGATCAGCTCTTCGGATGGCCAGGCTTATCAAATTCAGGGAAAAGAGCACGGAGATTTCTGTTTTTTATATTGATGTCCAGACATTTGGAAAGGACTTCCAGTATAATTATGATCTTATCAAGGATCAGGTCAGAATGATCCGGGCAATACCTGGTGATGTTTTTTTAACAGCAGATCGAAAATTAAAACTGGAATATTATTTGCCCGCTGAGAGGAAACAGACAGAAGAGCTGTTTGATCTGGTTGTGCTTTCGGTCGGGATAACACCGAACCGGAATGCAGATCCCATAGCGGAAAAAATCGGGTTGAAACCAACTGGAAGTGGATTCTTAGATGAACAATCCATGATATCCGTTCCCGGGGTTTTTGCAGCAGGGACGGCAAAGGAGCCCAAAAGTATTACAGAATCCGTTGCAGATGCAGGAAGGGTTGCTTTGGATGTCCTGAATTATTTTCAGACACAACACAATTAAAAATGGAGAAATTTCTTGACGGTAAAAGTATTAATCGCCGGTGATGGAGCGACTGCTATCCATACCGCAACAGAATTAACAAATAATGGCATTGACACTGTGCTGGTTTCAAGAAAGCAAATTGACCGGGTAAATTTCCTGACGGATACGATTCAGGGAGAGGATACAGGAGTTTTAATCTACAGTGATTCCGAGATAATTGCCTGCCGAGGATGTGTAAATGATTTCCAGATAACCATCCGCTCCAATGAAAAGGATATTTCAGAGACTGTTTCCGGGGTCGTGATTGCCGAAGAGTATCGAAGAAAAGACAATTTTGAAAGCTATGGACTCAAGCCTTCGCATTCCGTTATTTCCCTGTCAGAGATAGTAAATGCAATTGAAAACAGAATAGACCCTCAAGCCTTTTTGAAAGAGGGGCTCAAGGTGCTTTTCTTGACAGGATGTTTTCAGGAAAGTAATTCGGTGATACTGAATGAAGTGATGACCTGTGCACTTCAATTGCAAAAAAAATATCATCAGGAAGTCTTTATTCTCACCGGGAATCTCAAGGTCGGCGGGGAAGGTCTTGAAATGCTTTACAGGGAGACGAAAGCATCCGGCGTTTTTTATGCCAAGCTCAATCAGATACCCCCTGTGGTTGAACAGACGGACCACGGAAGTGTTACCGTGGTATACCAGGATGAAATTCTCCAATCGTTGATAAAGATTTCTCCGGACGTGGTGGTAGTGGATGAAGAGCTTTTACCATCGGAGAATCTGAAAGCATTGGCAAGGGTGCTTGAACTGGATCAAGATAAAACCGGTTTTTTGCAAACAGATAATGTTCACCGGGAACCTGTTTTCACCAATCGAAAGGGGATACTGGTTGCGGGTCCGTCACGGCGTATCGCTGATCATAAAGCTCATCTGGACGATGCCGGCAATGCTGCACTTGCTATGATGAGTCTGACAGGAGGAAAAGCTGATTCCATTTCTGTTGGGAAAGCCAGGATTGGCGTTGTTGAGTGCGCGAGGTGCATTACCTGCTTTCGGATCTGTCCGCATAAGGCGATCAGACTGGAAGGCCGGGTCACGGTTTATGCGGATGCATGTGAAGGGTGTGGAATTTGTGTTGCGGAGTGCCCCCGGGAGTATATTACCTGGGCAGGTCCTGGAATTTCGGATGATCTTGAGAAAATTCACTTCAGCAGGATTGCGGATCAGACAGAAGAGTTTATTCCGGTAATCGTTGCCTTTTGCTGCACACGATCTGCGGGCAAATCGTTTCGTTTGGCGGCAGATCTATTTCAAAACAGCCTGCCGGAAGGTCTGAAAATAGTAGAAGTCCCGTGTGCCGGTGGCATTTCAATGGGTCATATGTTAAGCACTTTTATGAAAGGAGCAGACGGGATAATTCTTCTGACATGTCATCCAGGGAACTGTTATTCAGAGGTTGGGAATCAATATGCAAAATCAAGATCGGAAAATGTAAAGGCGCGGTTGTCGGTTATGAGGTTTGGGAAAGAGCGCCTGCATCTTGAAACCATAGCGGCAAATATGGGGACAGAGTTTGTCAGGATCGTAAAAGTATTTCAAAAACAACTGCTGGAGGTTGGACCGAGTGTGATCCGGAAGAACTTGAAGAATTCATAAGGATAGAAAAAAATGACTGAAACAGATAAGATGATTGAAATGAACAATCTGAACCGGGGCTGTTTGAGATCATGGCCGCATTCCCAGGACTATTGTATTACCTGCGGGGTCTGCTCAAGCTCATGTCCGGTTTCAGGGATTGACGGGTTTGATCCCCGCAAAATCGTACGCATGGTTTCCCTCGGTATGCAGGAAGAAATTGTTTCGTCCAGATGGTCATGGATTTGCACCATGTGCGGGAAATGCGAGAATGTCTGCCCAATGGAGGTTGATATCCCGGGTCTGATCCGGAAGATTCGATCCATGAGAGACAGGGATAAGGTTCCCGGCATTCTCCATAAAGGGCTGGACATGGCCATTCAGACCGGCAACAATCTGGGGCTACCACAGGAAGACTTTATTTTTATTCTTCAGGATGTCGGAGAAGAGATTGCACAAGAACCCGGATACGAAGATTTTATGGTTCCGGTGGATAAAAAAGGGGCAAATATCCTGACAACCATCCACAATAAACTGGTGAATACCCATACGGATGATTTAAAGCACTGGTGGAAGATTTTTTTCGCGGCCAAGGAGGATTGGACGGTTCCTTCCACCAATTGGGAAGGAACGAACTGGGGGCTGTTTACCGGGGATGATGAAAGAATGAGGATCATGGCCGGCCGGGTTGCAGAGAATATGGAGCGGCTCCAGGCAAAGAATCTGCTTTGGCCGGAATGAGGGCACGCATATCTTGCGACCAGGTCTGGTCTTGAAAAATGGTATCCGGAAGTATTGGGAAAATTTGGAACTTATACTGTGTTTGATTTGCTGATCAAGTATATTCAGAATGGCCAAATCAAGCTGGATAAAACAAAGGTATCTGTAAAAGCTGCCTATCATGATCCCTGCAATTATGGACGAAAGGCTCAAAAGCTTTTTGGGCAAGGTTTTTTTGATGAACCCCGCTGGATACTGGATCAGTGTCTTGAAGAGTGGGTTGATCTGTATCCGGCAGGAATGGGGCAATACTGCTGTGGTGGTGGTGGCGGCACCCTGGTCACCGGGTATGATGAGGAACGAATTTTTTATGGCAGGAAAAAAATGGAGCAGATCAAGGCTTCAGAAGTGAAGATGATTGTTGTTCCCTGTCATAGCTGCCATGGTCAGTTGAATGCATTAAAAAAGACATATGGAATGGGAGATTTGGAAGTCAAGTATCTTTGGGAGCTGGTTGCAGATATATTGGTACTTGGATGATGATTCAAACAGCTTCGTCTGGAAGTCTATATTTTTTGAATGATTGTTTGACATTTCTTATAGAAAACCTGGTCAACCGGAAACTCTATTCATGATTTTTCTGTTCTGATGGGTTGAACGCCCCCCCTATCAATATCCGCGAATTAATCTAAAAATTGAGAAATTGATTTCTGATGAATCAACATATTTAAATAATAATTTGAAATATAAATAATTGTTATTAAATTTAGCTTGATTTATTCGAATCATATGATAATAAAAATTACGAAAAAGAGAAATTACCTTCCTGGTTCAATGAAAACATCGTAATAAATGTATAAACAGTTCCTTATTGAACTCATCAATAATGCAATGGATATGCTATGAGTTTGTATTCTCCGAATCAAGAGCCCGAACGACGTGTCGTGACAGTTATGTTTGCTGATATATCCGGATTTACGGCGATGTCTGAACAAATGGATCCAGAGGAAGTATCCAGTATCATGAATCGCTGTTTTTCAATGATGGAGAATATTATTGAAAAGTATGGTGGCACGATTGACAAATTTATGGGCGACTGCGTTATGGCATTGTTTGGCGTACCTGCAGCCATCGAGAATGCAGCTTACAAGGCCATACAAACCGCTCTTGAGATTCAGAACAGACTTAACCTGTTAAATAGGGAAAACAGATTCGGAGCACAGTTGGATATTCATGTGGGTATCAATACGGGAACCGTTCTTGCCGGTGCCATGGGTGGTGATCGTAAAAAGGAATTTACGGTGATGGGGGATACTGTGAATATCGCATCAAGACTTGAAAGTATTTCACAGGTCGGTCAGATACTTGTTGGGCAGGATACCTATCATGCAGTCAGGGGAAGATTTCAATTTAAAAAATTAAAACCGCTGATCTTAAAAGGGAAGAGTGAAATCATGTCGATCTATGAGCTGCTTCCGGGGAAAAGATCAGTTTATCATAATGAATTGACCAGCCATAGGATGATTTTTTCTGAACTGATTGGCCGGGATACAGAAGTAGCTATGATTACATCATGCTTTCAAAAACTATCGGAAGGCAGCGGAGGAATTATCAGTATCACAGGAGAGGCAGGGATTGGAAAATCTCGTATTTTATATGAAGTCAGGAAAATGAAAGTGTGTCGAAAATTCATTTTTCTCGAAGGAAAAAGTATTTCAATGGGGAACAAGTTTGGTTTTCATTCATTTTCAAATCTGTTTCAAAACTGGGCTGGGATAAAAGAAAATGACCCGGAAGAAGTTTCTTTCAGAAAGCTTGAAAAGGCCACTCGATCGCTCCTTGACAAGGAGGCGGATGAGGTTCTTCCATTTGTTGCAACGATTATGGGTTTGTCCATTCCGGATCATTGTTACCAGAGGACGGAAGAGATTGAGGGTGATGCGCTGGAAATTCTGATTGTTAAGAGCATCAAAAAGTTACTGGTAAAATTGTCATCCAAGAGACCTGTTGTTTTAATCATGGAAGATTTTCATTGGTCAGATACAAGCTCTATTGAATTACTTTCCGAACTGCTTCCTCTGTGTCAAAAATATTCAATTCTCTTTGTGAATCTTTTCCGTCCGATAACGGAAACAAATATGAATCGAATGGTAGGAAACACGAAGATCCAATACCCGGATCGATATATTGAAATGCATATTCAACCACTTTCCGAATCCCAGGGTGAATGTTTAATTGACAGCCTGATTAAGACCAATGGCATGCCTGAAAAGGTAAAAAACCGGATTTTACAAAGGGCGGACGGCAATCCATTTTTTATTGAAGAAGTGATGCGGTCCTTTATTGATATTGGAGCTGTGGTGAGGAAAAATGGTTGTTATCTGATAACGGATATGGTTGGCGCGGTTACAATTCCTCAGACCGTAAATGATGTTGTTATGTCAAGAATAGACCGGTTGGATGATTCAACGAGAGAGGTGCTAAGGATTGCATCTGTAATCGGCAGAACTTTTTTTCATCGAATACTATCGCATGTTATTGATGATACGGAAAAGATTGAATCTGCATTGAGGGAACTGAAAGAGATGCAGCTTATTATAGAGCGGTATCGTTTTGATGAAACAGAATATGTATTCAAGCACGCCCTTGCTCAGGAAACAGCATATGCTTCCATGCTGAACCAGAAGCGCAGAGAACTGCATGGAAAAATTGCAAGTGCCATTGAAATCATATTCAAAGACCGGTTGAATGAATTTTATGGCATGCTGGCTTATCATTATATCGGCAGTGATGATACGGACCGTGCTGAGACATGTATGTTAAAAGCAGGAGAGGAATCCTTACGCGCAGGAGCTTCAAATGAAGCTTTCTATTATTATCAGGAAGCTTTGGCCATCTATCTGAAAAAATACGGGGACAGCGTTGACTTTTTGAAGGTGGCCAAGATTGAAAAGAATATCGCTCAAAGCCTTTACAATCGTGGCCAATATAAAGAAGCTCTTTCATTTTATAAAAAAGCACTTGCCTGTTATAATATTCAAACTCCTGAAAAAGGCATTTTTCTGATTATCTGCTTTTTATTTGCATTTTTGGATTTTTTGGTAAGTCTCTACCTGCCATCCTTAAAATGGCGGAAAGATCCCGAGGCCAGAGATATCGAGGTGATCAATCTTTTTTATAATAAGGTCTCAACCTTGTTGTACACGGACTCTAAAAAATTTTTTATGGAGTCCTTCTTTTTTTCAAGATATCTTTCCAGGTACAATATCAAGAAAATTAAAGGCGGAGTTGGTATGTTTGCCGGGCTGAGCGTGGCTTTTTCCTGGTCAGCCGTTTCCTTTCGATTGAGCAGAAGAATTTTTTCTTTTGGTAAGCAAAAAGTTCATCCTGAAGATAGAAAATCCAGGTTAAACCTTGAAATGGCCAATTTGTTTCTTGGTTATTATACCGGAAACTGGGATATATCGTATGATAAAGATCTTATTGAGTTTGGTCTGCAACAGGGATCTATCATGCACGTTTCCGGATATATCGCCTTTTTGGGTCGTATACGGTTAGAACAGGGCAGATACCGGGAGGTACGCAATCTGGTAAAACAATTATCCGATATCAGCAGTACATATTCACATGATTTTTCACAAACCTTAAAATATTTTTTAAATACGAAACTATTGCTGAAGTATCGCAAGCTCAGAGCAGCCATGATTGAAGCAGAAGAGGGGATAGCGTTTGTTTCCAGAACGGATTTCAAACAGGTTCTCATGGTTCTATACTCGTTTAAGGTTTTGATTTACCTGTTTTTGGATGACATCCTGAATGCAAAAAAATTTCTGGATGCTGCCAATAAAATCCGATCTGAAACAGATATTGTTTCTTCATACCTTTGCCATTACCTTATGAGCCTTGCTCACTTTAAACTATATTGTTTAGAGGCTGTTCTGGAAAAAGGCGACCGTAAGACAATAAAAATATGCAGGGAAAAGGCATTTGAAGCATGCCGGCTCATCAAAAAAAGCTCCAGAAAAGTGGTATCCTATCAAGCAGAGGCATACAGACTTATGGGGAAATATTACCTGTTAACTGGTTGTCATCGCAAAGCGCTCAAGTTATGGGATCAGAGCCTATCGATAGGTGTCAAGCTCGGAGCCCAGATAGAAGTAAGCCGAACTTGTTTTGAGATCGGTTGTTTCTGGAATGCAAATAGAGAAAAATTGCCTTTGGCTGAAAAAGATAATGGGAATGCCTATCTTGAGAGAGCCAAAAATCAATTTCAATCAATGGAGTTGTATTGGGACCTGGAGAAAATTCAAAAAATCCATTCTTCAAGGGGCTAACAGGGATATTCAATCCGGCCATATTGAAAAACCGGTCTATCCTCTAAAATACATAAACAGGAGTTCTGCAATACAGGCAGGTTTTTCCTGACCTTCGATTTCAACCGTGTGTGTATTGGTTACCAGAATTCGATCTTCAGATTTAACCGCAATATCAGAAAGTGTAATCCGATCTCTTATTTTTGATCCCACAGGTACAGGGTTGATGAGCCGTAATTTATTCATTCCATAATTGACCGTCATTTTTGTGCCTTCCGGAACGATCGCATACTTTTCTGAAAAGTGGGATAAAAGAGAAACAGTAAGAAACCCGTGGGCAATGGTTTTTCCAAAAGGCCCTTTTGCTGCCTTTTCTTCATCGACATGTATCCACTGTTTGTCCAGTGTACAGTCCGCAAATTTATTGATTCGTTCCTGATCGATTTTCAACCAGCCGGTAACTCCAATTTCTGTCCCAATTCGTTTTTTCATCTCGTCAATGGATAATATTTCCACAGTCATGATCGATCTCCTTTTTTCGAGGTTCATTGATTTTATTCACAATACATGAATTTTTTTTACTGCACAACCTGAATTTTAAAAGGGTTTTATTCATTTATTGACAAATCAAAGGAAACTTCATTAGTAATTGTGTATACTTTTGACAATTGTTCTGTATCGGAAGGCTACTACTCTATGATGAGGATAAACAAATGTTTAAACCCGAACAATGCAATCTCTGTGGAGAATGTCTCGTGCAGTGCCAATGGATGGACGTTGATTTGGATCAGGCGGTTAAATGGAAACAATTGATGAATTCCGGAAAGCACGCACCGGCACTTGATAGGTGTATCACATGCTATGCCTGTAACGAGATTTGTCCGCAGAAAGCGAATCCATTTGATTTGATATCAGAATTGCAGGAAAAATTTTGCCGGTTCATTCCCGGAGATTCGGTTGCCGCTACAGAAAAACAGTATACATTTACAGGTGAATTGTGTGATATTCTAAAAGCGGATCGTGTGATAACGACCTGTGTATTCGGCAAAAATGAAGCAGCGCTGATTCAGGGGGAATTGTATAATCTGCCCAAAGTGGGCGGCAAGCCCTATTTTTGCTGGGTACTGTTCAGCCACATGGGCGTTGAAAGTATTCAACGAAATCATGCCAGGGAGCTTGTTACCAATCTGGCAAAAACAGGTGCCAAAGAAATTGTATGCTTTCATGATGATTGCTATGCCTTGCTGGCCCGGCTTGCTCCGGATTATGGAATTGATGTGCCGTTCCGGCCTATTCATCTTGCTGAATATCTAGTCGAGTATGTAAAAAATAATGCAGATCGAATCAAACCGGTCAACCTTGACATTTCTTACCAAAGGCCCTGTGCATCCAGACATACCCCGGAAAAGGAACACTTTTTTGATGAGTTGTTTGAACTTGTCGGGGTTCGCCGAGTAAAACGTGTTTATGATCGCGAAAAAGCTCTTTGCTGTGCCGGCGTAAAGCTCCTTCTGGGTATTGGAGATCCGGCTGAAGATCAGGAAAAGAATATCCTGGATGCAAAGGAGTCGGGTGCACAGGCTATGATATATCTTTGCCCCATGTGCCGTAATAACCTTTCTGTTGCTGCACAAAAGAATGAGCTGCCTTTTATTTTTATTGGGGATCTTGTCCGAATGGCACTTGGGGAGCTGAGTCTGGATAGCAAATAAAAAATATCCGTTGACAATGGTTTGTTACACACTGGAAACGTTCAGGTATTTTATATTTCAATTTTTTCGTCTATGATTTTCTGTAGTCGATTGATCTCTCCTTTTGCTTTTATAAGCTCATCATCTGTTTTGTTGAGACGGTCAGCAAGTAATCCGGATATGCCTCGATACAGTATATAGAAAAAGGCTATTTTATCCTGTCCGGATAACCGCCTGATGTATTCACTATCCATGGTGAGACACATGGTGTCTTCAATAGCATATACAGATGCAGATCGGTCTGTATTACGGATGAAGCCCATCTCACCGAACAGGTCGCCTCTCCGCTTTAAAATAGAAATGGTCTCATTGTTTTTGCTTATTCGTACACTTCCGCTAATCAGGAAAAAAATTATTGAATCTGTTTCACCCTCCTGAATAATTATCTCGGATGGTTTGTATTGTCTGATCTTGCTGGCTTGGAGAAGGCCTTCCAGGTCTTTTACTTCAAACTCTTTTAAAATTGGAATCGAAAGAAGTTTCATCAAATTTTCTTTATTTGCCTTGAGGTATTTGGATTCTTGCATTTTAAGTTCCTTTTCCAGATAATATTGAAATGGGATGAATACGCGAATCAGAGTGTACTGAATAATCTTTGAAGCGATCCTCTGACAAAAAGATTAAACCATATTATTTTTTTAAATATCCATTTTTTCGAAACCATTGGATAGATTTTTCAATTGAGGTTTCAACTGGCGAAAGTTCAAGGCCCAGTTCGGTTTTCGCCTTTGTGACATCAAAAAAGAGATATTGGGAGGTGTAGTGTATCTCGGCAGGTGTCGACAGCGGCGGTTTATGGCTCATGTAGTCAGACCAGATTTTAAGAACAGATGTCCCTGCTTTCAGTGATGCTACCGGAAGTCTGGGCAGTTTACTGTTCTCGAAGCCGGCAATTCGGTTTACGGTTCTGATAAATTCGCCCATGGTAAGATTCTCATTCCCAAGTATATATAGTTCACCTGTTTTCCCCTTTTTTGCAGCCAGTAGATGACCCCTTGCCACATCATTTACATCAATAATGTTGATGCCTCCTTTGTAATGAAATCGTGCAAGGCCGGAGATCACATCCAGGATACTTTTTCCAGTGGGCGTTGGGGCGATGTCGTTTTCTCCAAAAGGAAAACATGGGTTTACGACAACAAGATCCAGACCGTTTTTGGCAAAACCTAAGGCTTCCTGCTGAGAGAGATATTTGGTGAGAACATAGTGATTCCCAAGATCATATTGATTAAACGGGGTCTTTTCATTGCTTAACTGTTTTCCTGGAGAGGTACCGATAGCAGCAACAGAACTTGTATAAACTACTTTTTGAGTACCCGCTTTCAGGGATGCCCAAAGAACATTTCGTCAGCCCTGGAGGTTTACCTCATAGATTGTACTCCGGTCCTTCATCCAGATCGAATATACGGCAGCGAGATGAAAAACAGTATCCACTCCGTTAATTGCTTTTTCAACCGCGCTTTGATTCAGAATGTCAGCTTGAACCGTTTCAATTTCAAGACCGGATAGGTTTGTCATCGGTTCTCCGGGGCGTACCATAGCTCGTACTTCAACATTTTCTTTCAGAAGTTCCCGAACAACATGTGAACCGCTAAAACCCGCTGCTCCTGTAACCAGTGCTTTTTTCATGTTCAAGCTCCTTGTGTGGGTCTGTATTGGTAATTGATTTTTTTTTTTTTATTAAAACAATTTTATCGTCGGTTCAAGTCATTTCATGCCAAACATCTGTCCAATTCATGTTATGATCTTGTTATACAGATTTTTTCCCGGAATTCTCCCTCTTGTTTCTTTTGAAATGCTGCACTCTTGAAAATGAGGCTGCTTTTTTCTATTTTTTGCAATCAAGGCTTTTACCACATCCCATCTAAGTTTATTCTGCTTAGCCATATGTGTGATTTCTTCAAGGGCGGATCGATTGTCAAAGGACATGGGGCGATAGGGTCTTGGCGATACGAGTGCATCATATATGTCACAGGCAACCACAATTTCAACCATATGATTGTCAAGAAAAATTCCCAGAGGGTATCCTGATCCATCCCTGCGTTCATGGTGCTGCAGAGCAACAAGCCCTGGGAGGTGCTTGGATTTTTGAAAGTAATATGTCAGCAAGACGAATCCGGCTATGGAGTGGTGTTGAAGATAGGATTTCTCTTTGGCAGTCAGTGGGGTGTCTTTGGTTAATATTGACAAAGGAACAGATAGTTTTCCAAAATCGTGGGTGGGCCCGGCAATGGACGCTTCAATTATTTTGCTTTTATCCTTGATTAAATCCATGGCAAGCAACGTGGAAAGTGTAAATACCATCAAGATATGGCGATACGTATAATATTCATGAATTTTAAAAAATTCCAGATAGGAGATGATCGGTGCCGGGACTTCGATATCTGTAATGATTTCCAGCATACTTTTTACGTATTTGTTGTCGGAAAATATGACACTGTAATGCGCTGAAGTCTCAATTATTTTAAAAAAATCATCCATCAATGTATCATGCAGCATAATACGGATTAACGGATATTTATCATTATTCTGATTGTTGGCTCGAAGAGAATTTATAATTTCTTCATCCAGTTTTGCTCCGGCCGGCACGAGCAGTTTTTTGCTGATGGTGTGAACTGGATATTCAAGACGGATATTTGCAAGGTTCAGTTCTTTTTGCATTGGCTCACAGCTATTCTGTTTTCCATTTTCCTGGAATATTTTTGACGATTGTAATTTTATATAATGAAGGCAATATGCATAACTTTACCTTCATGTCAATGAAATCCATTTACAGAATCAAAAGCGGAGTACTTCTCCTGTCCTCACACCTTTTTGATATTCTCCGTTTTTCACCACCTGGGTGCCATTGATGATCACATGGGAGATTCCTTTGGGTCGGCCAGCCGGGTTATGGCCCTTTGCCGGTGTTTCGTCAATTACTGTTGGATCAAAAATTACCAGATCTGCTTTTTTACCGGCAGACAACACTCCCCGATCCTGAATTCCAAATCGTTCAGCCGAAGCAGATGTCATCCGCTGGATTGCGTTTTCCATGGAAAACAGTTTGCGTTTCCGGACATATTCTCCCAGTATTCTGGGAAAGGTTCCCAATCCAGCCGGGTTTGGGTATCCGCCGAACCGGGTGAGCGCATCTGTTTCAAAAAGGCACAGGTCATGTTTTAAAACATTTTCCAGCACGGTTTCCTGACCAGGCTTACCACTGTATGAATGAAACAGGACAACCGTCTGCCCATTGCTGCCTTCACTCAGCTTCAGTACGGTTTCAAAAGGAGAAATCCCCCACTTCCGGGCAATGTCAATGATTCGGTATCCATTCAGTTCCTTCCATTTTTCAACCCCTGCATCCATTATCTGAAAATCCCGATACGAAAATCCAACGAGTTTGAATCCCAGCAGAAGTTCTGCCCTGAGCAGAATTCTGCTCCATCTGTTCTGGTAGGCGTTCGGGAGTTTGCTGAGAAACCAGGAGGGGAGAAAGGCGGTAATGGTTGTATTGCCGAAGGTATAGGGAAATGCATCAAACTTGATATCCATGCCGCGTGACTTCTCATTTTCAATGATCCGGATGCATCTGTCTGCCGTAGACCAACTGTTTCGCCCTACAAAAATGAGATGTGACAACTGGAGCCTGACTCCGGTGTTACGGGCAATTTGAATGATTTCCGTAAGGGCTCGGATATTGTGCGGTTTCAGATAGGTCGGCGGATATGTCGGAGAAATCCGGCTCAATGCCTTCATATGCACGGTTACTGGTTTATCTGCAGATGCGGCTACCCGGCAAAACGCTTCCAGTTCTGTGATTGGCGAATACATTCCCGGCTCATATCCCAAGCCGAAACTTAAGGCGCAAGCTCCTTGTTCAAAAGACCGGTCAAGGAATTTCAGGCACCTATCCAGTTGATCTTTGGACAAAGACTTTTGATGGATTTCAGCCTGTCCCAGCCGCAGGGATGCGTGTCCCACCTGATGCGCTGTGTTCACGATCGGGCGGGCTTTTTCAACGTGATTTAAGTATTCCTCAAAGGAGTTCCAACTGTAATCAAGCAGACAGTCATTCATGAGTGTAAAGTGAGACGAGTTTAAAAGCTGCCGCATGTTTTCAGAAATGGGCGCTGGTGAAAAACCGCAGTTACCGCCGATGATCGTAGTAATCCCTTGTTCCGGGAGGCATTTCATGGCTAGATCATGATCCTCGCATGGAAGAACCCAGTCTGAATGGGAGTGCATATCGATAAATCCGGGAGAAATCACTTTTCCTGTTGCATCAATCACTTCATCTGCTTCCGGTATATGGCCGTTTTCCAGAACCGATTCGATCTGTGTGCCATGAAGCAATACATGGCCTGAAAAAGCTTTTTTCCCGGTACCATCAATGATTTGTCCGTTTTTCAACAGCAAGGTTTTCATGATCTGCCTCCGGATTCCGGCAGTCCGTTATAATACCATGCAATGGGGATATGGTTCGCAATCGCCCCGAGGCATCGGTTGCAGTTTTTGCAGGAAACTTTTTCCATTTCACCTTTTTGGATTTTTTTTGCCAGGAATGGTTCCCGGACAAAAGGGCGGCACATCACCATGCCACATGGTCATGTGTGCATACAAAAGGTTGCCGGACGCAATTTCAAGACCGTCCACACCCAGTTCAGCAAGCCATTTTGCATGTTTTTTCGCTGTTTCCAGTGTGACGATAGGCCCAGGTGTTTGATCATCCGTGCTGATCTTCACGACCAGAGGCATTCATGAGCAGCATCGGCAAGTTTTCGAAGACCCGGTATAAAGGAATCGGAATGAATTCCGGTCTGGTGTTTGGCCGCACGACCGGATGCCAGAACAGACATATAGCCGGTGACAATCAGACCGACCTCTCCTTTTGCCAGTGTTGCATATCGCTTGATAAGTTGATCTGTGACATCTCCGGTTTCCGTAGCCATGCATTCATAGGTTCCGGAATGTACAAACCGGTTTTTGATTTCAAGATCCCCCACTTTTTTACTGCTGAAAAGAATAGACATCAGGCAACTCTTTCCGGCCGGTTTTTTATTAAGGCGATTTGGGTCCATAATAAATAGATACCAACAACAAGCATTGTTTGTGCACTTCTGCTCATGATTTCCATCCCGATGGCGTATAGTAAATGGCGATTTCAGAGTTGTGACCAGTGAATCATACCTATTCAC
>CAYTGW010000069.1:6948-17374 GCA_964437395.1 uncultured Desulfocicer sp. | reverse complement strand
CTATGATTATAAATGATGCGCACCTGTAATCATCAGGCTGTCATTTGCCCCATCTTCAATCAGGCCTGCACGGGCGTCTCTGAAAAATTTCTCAATCGGATATTCACAACTCAAACCGTTTCCACCAAAAATCTGAATCGCCTCACTGGTAACTTCCAGTGATACATTCGTACAAAAAACTTTTGAAGCAATCGAGTATTCAATCATTGGCGGTGTGTTATTATAGTTGTAAATCATGGCAGAACGAGACAAGGCTCTTGCCGCTTCAATCTTCATAAACATATTGAACAGCTTATGTTTGATCATTTGATGTTCAAACAACGGTTTTCCACCTTGAATCCGTTTTTTGGAGTATTCCAGGGCCTCTTCATACGCTGCCCTTGCAACACCGACAAACATGGCTCCCATACCAGCATTTGCCGTGGATAGTGTGATATCCAGCATTGAATCATAACTTTCCTCATCTACGAGCATATACTCCTTTGGTACCCGGACATGATCAAAAAAAATCTCACCCTGGTTAAGGGCACGCTGACCCATTTTGTTAAGCGGCTTACCCTTTCGAACACCCGGGAGATCAAGGGGAATAACACAGATTCCGCCACCTGACATACCCTTAGAAGAGTCAATCGTCAAATATGCAAGAGCCTGAGTTGCGATCGTACCATTAGAAACCCATGCTGACTTCTGTCCTTCAATAATCCACTCATCACCGTCAAGACGGGCTGTCACCTGTCCGGAAATAGTTGGATCGGTGAATTGAGGTGTATAGGGGCAAAGGGTATCTGTACCATGTTCCGGTTCTGTGATCCCCCAGCATCCAATGATGGACGCATCCTTGCACTGACAGAACGGCTCAATGATTTCATCAATCAGACGTTCTGAAGGAACCATTGATGCAAAAAAAGCAGGGAAGCAGGAGACACCCAGGCCAATGGCAAAATCCACACTTCCCCAGGCAAGCTCTTCCAGTACAATGTGCGTTTCCAGGGGATCTGTTGCCAATCCTCCGTATGTGTCTGGAATGAAAATTGTATGATAGCCCAAATCATACCCTTTTTTCATTGTATCCCAGAACAACTTGCGTTTAATGACATCATCAGGCGCTTTCTTGTCAAGCTCAATACTAGCAGGCCGCAAAACCTCCTTTGCGAAACGATGCGTTTCCTCCTTGATCGCATTTTGCTCATCTGTCAATTCAATATTCAACTCTTTATAACCAATCATGATCTACTCCTTTCATCCAAAAAAGGCATCGGAATATAGGTGGCACTATTCAGAAAAAATATCATTATCTGTAATCTTCAAATTTAAAAATATTTTCGGGATTTGTTGTGAACTGTTCCCTCAATACTCTATCCAAAGCTTTTTCAGATATGGTTTTCGGGATTTCATCAACAATCTGAAGAAATGATGGAATAAAATTTGGCTCTATATCTGCTTTACACTTTTCATAAATAGTCTTCGGATCAATCGATTTTCCAGGAATAGGAGAAATCGCAGCAACAAGATCACTCTCTCCAGGGGCACCCGATGAGGCTGGAATACCGTAAACACAAACCTCACTCACGTCAGGATGTTCACCAATAACCTTCTCAATATGATCGGGTTGAATAAAGTCTCCGGATCTCCTGAGTTCACTTCCCTTGCGGCATACGAAATAGTACCATCCATCCGCATCTTTTTTCACAAGATCACCGGTTCGCAACCACCCACCGCGGGTTTTATTTTCTGATGCACCGGGAAGGTCATGATAGTCTACCTTGGTTTCTCCACGGGTCATTTTAATGATCAGCTCGCCTGTATCTCCATCAGGAACCGGATTATCCTTTTCATCAACAATCTTGAACTCCATCATTCCGGGCAGCGGTTTACCGAAAGATCCGATCGGACCTTTGCCAGGCTGCTTATAAGCGAATCCACCTTCAACAGCCGCATACCACTCCAGAATTTTCACATTAAATCGCCTCTCGAAATCTTCCCAAATTGAAACCGGAGTGCCTGCACTCATGACCGTTTGAACTGGATTTTCCTTATCATTTTTCTTTTCCTCCTGATTATAAATTCCAGCCATCATCCCACCCAGAAGAGAAAAAGAGGTGCAACCATACTTTCTGCAGATATCCCAAATCCTGCTCTTGGAAAAACGAGCGCTTAAAACAGCCTTTGTTCCAGTACTCAGGCTTGGGAACAAAGTTACGGCCTGCGCATTCCCGTGAGTCAGAGACAGCCCGGAATACAGAATATCATTTGGTTTATATTGCCAAACAAGCCGCGTGGCAATGTTATAAAGGCCAAAACGATTATTTCGAATCATTACTCCTTTTGGATCACCAGTTGTCCCGGAAGTATAAATAATCTGCATGGGATGGCGTACATCCATGATCTGTTGAGCAACCGAATCCCAAGAGTCTTTCTCCAAGATTTCATTCAGAGACGGGTAATCTGTGGAAACCGGTATCTGCTGCTCCGGTCGATAAACCACACTAACCAGCTTGATGTTCGGCAATTGACCAATCACCTGAGTCAATTGAGCCAACAATTCTCCGGATACAAACACTGCTTTTGTATTGGAATTTTTTAGAAGAAATCGTAATCGATCCCCCCGACTCCTCGGATCTATGGGAACCATGATTGCACCGATAACCGGTCCTGCAAGCATTGCATAAACAAATTCCGGATGATTCCTCATAAATACCGCATAGGTATCTCCTTTACTCAGACCGATGTCCAAAAGAAGACGGGCCACTTTATTGGAATTTTTATAAAGATCTCTATAAGTAAGGATATCGTCATCATAATCTCCATTCTCAAAAATAAGAACTTCTTTATCCGGTTTTTCGTCTGCTTTTATTTCAATAAGATGAGAAGCTATGGCTTGATTCAAATGGGCTTTTGAACTCATACTGCATTTCCCCTTTCTACCCTGCCAAAAAATATTGAGATATATGCCAACATGAAACTTTTTCCATTGCCTGATCGAATGGCAAATCGTCTTTCATGACTAATCTTCAACTGCCCCGATAAATCCACGGTTATACGTTGGGAACTCTTTAGCAAAAATCTCATCCCAGTATTCCTTGGTCCAAAATTCATGGCGGTCAAAATATGGATTTCTTTTAGCAACGCTAACAGAAATACTGATAACGATATCCACATCCGTTATCACTTTTAGAGCCATTGCACTAAAAGCAAGAGTACTGAAGACCCTGCAATGCAATCCCAATCGATGTGCCATCGAAGCCGCAGCATTTGCCGCAATTCCTAAATTCAAATTTTTAAACATACAACTTGGACCATTGGCTGTGAGCGATTCCACTTCTTCTGCCTTGTTCAGCTCTGAACATGTTTTATACCCGCAGGCGCCACAGTTGTAATTAAAATCTGATTTTCTTTTATCACCAATAATCATTAAAGAGCATGGCTCTTTCATCAATTGTGCAAGATGTCTTCCATCCCTTGCAGCCAGTGGAGCCATATCTCCCAAAGAAAAACAGTATTCTGCTATCTGTTCAAGATCTTCTCCCTCAACAGTTATAATTTTAACCGTATTTCTATCGTTAAATCGATAACTGTTATGGGCCGCTACCGCCATCAGTTCTACGGCACGATTCAACCCGTCACTTACAAGTTGAGACATTTCTTTAATTGCCATTTTTCTCCTCCATAAAGGACGTCGGAACAGACCTGTCCTTTGTCATGATCCATTCGTGGTATATAATAAAATGATATTACAAAAACTCGATAATGAAAAATGGTAACAGTCCTCACGGATCAGCTGTAAATCGAGCGAAACTGGGGCCATAACCGTTGAATCATCCTGTCATTCATGCTTCGCTGGTTGATCTCAGCATATCGTTTGGGAATATCCCTGAACGGACTTTTTTCCGTAACAGACATACCCACAGCAAGAGCGAAACCTGTATTCCGCGGTAAAATGCTCATACGCATAGCTGCTGCACCTACAGACCAGAAGACCCCGTAGTCGATCCCCAGATTTCTTGCCTGAGAAATCATGCCGTCTACAGCATAGGCAATGTTTGTAGCCCGAAAAGTACACAACGGACCTCGAAAAGCCACATCCGGTTCATCTGGTAATTTTTCTTCTTTTTTGAGATACTCACAGACCAGCTTTCCGCATAGGTTGCAATTGATATCAGCAGGGTCAGAGACACACCGGAGAGATGTTGCAATCAGAACAACATCTGCATCACGAAGCATTGCTGCATCCCTGCCGAAAAAATCCCAACTTTTTTTGATTTGGGCCATCCTCTCCAACTCCTGACATACATCCTCTATATCGCATTCATCATCCAGAATATGAATTGAGCACTCTCCTACTCCACCGACCCTTGGGGAGGTTGTACCAGATGCGAGTATTAATCTTGCTGCTGTTCGAGCAGCAAGCACCCGGTCGGTTTCAAATTGCTTAATACTTCTCTCCATCGGTTTTCCCTCCTGCTATTTTTCTTTCTCAATTGAAAGGCCAAAACTCTTTGCATGCTCGGGATACATTTCATATGCAGGTTTTAACAAAGGCAGCAGTTTTAATATCTTTGGCATCGGCCCCTTTGCCTTGATCAGGCCTTTTGCCAAGGCAACCGGCATAGAGATATGTTTTAACCAAAATTTATGGCAGGTATCTCCACTCATTGTCATTTCAACTGTGGCTTTCAAATCTGTATCACCCCAGATCACTTGTCCAGTTTTGCCATCTCCAGGTGTGATCCACAGTTGATCTTTCGGGTCCATGATATTAAACTTGATGACAATTCCAGTTGCTGCAAACTTAGGACCAAACTCAGGATGAGTAACAAGTGCCTCAAAGAGCCCCCCCAATACAGAATGCATTGTTTCTCTACTTTCAAACACTGCCATAATCCTCTCCTTTCAAAAATGAATGTGATTGAACCATGTAAGCTTTAAAATTCAATAGGTTGCTATGCATTCCGACCAAATGGATTAAAAACCGGACGCATGGTCGGTTTATATGCAATTTTTTTTATGCTGTCAAGCTTTTTTATATGTGGAAACTGCTCCTCCTTTTAAGATTTCAATTTTCCACTTCTTTTCAACTTCACTATATTGCACCTCCTTAATCGTAACATTTTTTTCTGTCTCATTTAGCGTGGCAATAGAATGCGGTCCAAATATTTTCGTGCCACCATAAATTGATCCTTTTACGACTATCACAGGATTTCCTTCCTCCTTTTTTGACCATTCAGCGACATCTGTTTTCTCCTTATTCAACTTCTCAATTTCAATAATACTGTTTTCAATTTTCGTCATAGATGTTGAAATATCCTCTACAAAACGTTCCTGTTCCGAAAAAACATCTCCGATCTCTTTTCCAACTTCTTTTGATTTTTTTCGGATCTTATCAATTACAACTTTTATCTTCAATATCTCATGCTCCATTTTTTGTTCTTCTGTTTCTTGCATTTTCGCTAATAATGATTTTTCAAGAGCTTGAGCACGATCTTGAACCTGTGCCAATTCAGATAATTTTTTATGCAGTTCCCTCTGTTCTTCAAGAAGTTTTTCATAATGAGTCTGTTCTTCCTCTAATTCCCTTTTTCTTTGATTTATCTTAAAATCAAATCCCTGAATTACTTTTCTGATATGCTCATCCTGACCTACTTTTATTGTACATGGAGAAGAAACATCTGTACCAATTTCCTTTGCCTCAATACCTTCTTTTGCGGTGACCAAAGAAGAAATTATTCTCCCCCGCTCAATCACGCATTTACCGCTTGTTCTTATCTTGGAATTGAGAACCTCCTTATCCACAACAACATCCCTATATGACTTGATATTGGCGTCTTTTACATATTTTGCAATAACCTGACCTTCGGTTTGAATGATAGCCCCGAAAATTCCACCATTCACGGTTAAATTTCCTTTCAAGTAGATCTCTGCTTTTTGAATCTCCTTGACTGTGAGATTACCACCTCTGACACTAAATCCGTCCTTGACAACACCGTCCACATTTATATTCCCATTAAACTCTATATTTCCAGTTCTATAGTCAACGTCACCTTTTACATTGAACTCGTCAAAAACAGAAAGCTTGCCGGTAACAGTCATGTTGGGTTGTCCGTCAACAGTTGCAAATGCCTTAAGACCATCTTTTGATAACTCAACCCCGGATTCAAATGTTATATTTTTATCTTCCGGCACTATAAATGGAATCGGCCTCCCATAAACATCGAAGCCATCCTTGCCTTCCTGAGCCGGAATTTTCTCCGCAATTAAGTCACCGGCATTTACATGCGGAACAACACCCCTGTCCTTATAATCAATTGTACCATCTTCGTTGATCCGACAAGCCTTCAGATAGTCTGATTTAAAAAAATACTTTATGACTGTATCGTTACCTGGTGTTGAATTTTCACCTTTTGCGACAACCAGTTCATTATTTTCATTTGACACTGTTTTTAAAAAAGCTTCTACTTTTGTTTTATCAACCAGCTCATAATTAATTCCAGCATTTTCCAGTAAATTATCAACTTCTTCCATGGTAAAAGGCGTTGATAAATCGCCTGTTGCAACGATTTTAGCCTCAAGTCTGTTCGTAGAGACAATTAACTGAATTTTCCCCCTCTCATCACTGCTATCTGAAGCTACCGGTTGGCCTTCCTCAATAATTGGATTATTTAAATTACCATTTTGTTGGAAAGATCCATTTCTTGACCCGCTATCCGAGCTTTTATGGTTATCCTCGACTTCAACTTCCGAAACCATGGATTTCACCGGATCTGATTCTTTCTTTTCAATATGTTCCATTTCTTTTAAAACAATTTGACGCTGTTCCTCTGTGATCATTCCCTGATCAACCATGATCTCTCCAATAAATCTGCAAGAATGTGTTTTTTGAAATTCTTTCGCCTGCAGACCTAGTGCGACATCAATCTGACCTTTAGTAACAAACCCTTTCTTTAAAGCTCTTGATCCGAAGCCCTTGCCAATACTCCTTTTGGTTGCAGTTTGAAGATCTTTTATCAACGACTCTGGTATCATTTTATATTTTAAAAATATTTCATCGATCGCAATTTTATCTCCAGATTTTTCAAGCTTCTTCTGGATTGAATATGCCTTTGCGAGTTGCGCTTTATCAATTAATTTATTTGCGAAAGCAATTTTTGTTAAAATTTGATCATACCGGTTTATTTTTTCGATCACTTTATTTCTCCAAATACAAAGTGTGAATTACCAGGGTTTTGATTAGAAGATAGAACTGTCCGCCTTACAAGGGATTAACAGTTGTTTTATCGCTGCTGCTTTGATGGATATAAATCATTAGCGATGCTAAACATCTGTGTTTACTTATTTTTATACCTTTGAAATTGTACCCAAGAAAAGGATGATGATTAGTTAACAGCGATGATGATTAATGAATTTAACCATCATCGCTGGAATAGTAATTCGAATTTAATTAAAAAAATTATTTAGTTACATGAGAAATAAAACAACCTCCGCCATCACCGCTATCGGCTGTTGATGCCCCCACTGTAGCTCCAGTATCGTCTATGGCAATGCTGATTTCATCGGTTCCCTGAAGTCCGCTGGCATCCGTAACCGTCAACTCGACGACTGCAACTTCATCTGCCATAACATCTGATGAAATAACAGAGGTTTGGATGGCCAAGGGATCTGAAAATGTCAGCGGAGGACCTGTTTGTTGTGTCCACCGATATGTGATGACATCACCGTCCGGATCACTGGAATTAGATCCATCAAGATCAATGGATGCCCCTTCCACCATTGTAGCGGTCTCCGGACCGGCATCTGCGTTCGGCGGATGATTTGATCCAATGGCAACATTTACAATACATGTATCCACTGCACTAAGCCCTGCTAAATCGGTAACCGTAAGTTCAAAGATCAAAACCTCATCACTGGTCAAAGAAACAGGTGTCGTAAATGTGGGATTGATTACAGAATAATCGGAGAATACCACAGCCGTCCCGGATAATTGTCTCCAATGATAACTTATCTGATCTCCCTTGCCTGCATCAGGATCAGTGGAACCGGAACCATCCAGTGTAACTAGAACCCCTAAACCCGCAAATTGATCTGCCCCTGCATCAGCTGATGGTGGCAAATTTTTATCCGTAATCGCAACAGAACACCTGTCTTTTCCGAGCAAACCATTATTATCTGATACAGTTAATTCAAACACCAAGTTTTCACCGCTAGTGCCGACAAACGGTGCTGTAAAAGTTGGATTATCATCAGATGAGCTGGAAAGGTTTACAGAAGTTCCTGATAATTGAACCCATGAGTAGGATTGAATCCCGGCAGACTCAGGATCATATGAATTGGATCCATTCAATAAGACTGTATCACCTTGAGCGATACCATCCTGATCCGGGCCGGCATTTGCTACCGGGGGCAGGTTCCCTGAGCTTCCGATCACAGTGATGATGGTATTTGCATAAGAGTGCAGACCACCGGAATCGGTAACAGTTAGTTTGAAGACAAGAGACTCCCCGCCGGCGACAACCGTCGGAGCCGTAAAAGTTACTTGTACAGTCGTGCTGTTTGATAATGTCACTTCAGTTCCTTGGGATTGTGTCCATAAGTATGAAAAAGAACCACCAAGAAGCTGTTGCATCCATAGTGACAGTATCACCCTGGGATACTGTTTGATCCGGGCCGATCACCGCAACAGGGGCATTGACATCATCTGTGACCGCATTACTCAGCGCTGCAACTGCATCAATATCCGCTCCTGCAAAAGGGGACCCGGACTTCTTTTCATCCAAGTCTGTCATTTTGACATAATAATATTTACCCCAAAGCTCCACTCCCGAATCCAGGTATGCATCAATATCAATACCAGAAGTTGCTCCTCCAATGGTATCTACCGGTATCCATGTTGTTCCATTTTTGCTGATGGAAATCTCGGTCGACTCAATCTGATCACCTACCTCAAAAAACCATAGATCAATCCCGCTGTCTCCGGATGTGGTTAAGGAATTGTTGGTGAAACGAAGGATAAGGCTTCCGGCATCGCCGAGACTAACCGATGGAAATGGTGCAACCTGATAGTCCGGCAAATTATGGTTATCTGTAAAATCGGGGGCTCCAAGGGCAGCGGTAGCTTCATTATAAGGAGCGCCAACATTTTCTCCTGCTGTGTAATTCACGATACTATCTGCAAAGCTTGTAGCGCTTTCAATTTCCACACCATTGTATATCTCCACACCTACCATACTTACGGTTAGTATGATCAAACAAAAAGCCAGAAAAATCTTTTTTTTCATCATATCTTTATTCCTTATTTTTTAATGTCTTATTTTCCACATTCAATTGGTTTTCCGCAATTATTTTTTTTGCAATCATTTTACCAAAAATCCTGAAGAAAACAACCTTTAAATATCGATAAGTTAAATATTTAAAAGTGAAAAAATAGCCATAAGCATATGAAAAGAATTGTGAACATCGGTTTAAACATCAAATTATACTTGACAACAAGGAACAGATTGGGTAGTCTCTCCATCAACTGATGCAAACAGATTTTGGGATAGAATTGATGGGAAAAGGCGACACTTTATGGCAACACCCCTTGAAAAGGCCCGGCGCGATCCAAACTCAATGAAAGCCAAAATACTGACTTCCGCACGCAAAATCTTCAGCAAAAACGGTTTTTCAGGCACAACCACAAGAATGATCGCAAAAGCAGTGGGTATCGATATTTCTACACTTTACTACCATTGGGGTGAAAAAGCAGATCTTTACAATGCAGTACTCATGGATACCCAGGAAGAGTTGAAACAAGAGTTGAAAAGGATAGAAAAAGTCATACATGGAAAGCCTCTTCCCAACCGCCTCGAAATTGCAATCAATGAATCCTGTGACTACCTTTTTAAAAATTCGGAAATTACAAACCTGATTCTTTTAAACTATTTTACCAAGCCAAAGGGAAAAGATATAGCTGAGTTTCACTTTATTGATATCATTACCGGAATTGCGATTTCAATGGGACTTGCCATGGATAAAGATAAAATTACAAAACAGGCAAAGGCCAGAGTGATGGTGGTCATGCTATCCCTGTTTAATTTTATTGCCGGTAAAAAATACTTAAGCCCGATCATAGGTGCAGAGTCCCAGGACTATTTAAACGTTGTAAAAGAAACTTTAAATTTCATTCTGATACCTGCATTTGTTCAGGAAAAAAAAACAACATAATCGAAAATGGTAGTATTATAATATCGGTTATATAATACCCAAATGATGCAGCAACAACAAAAGCAAAAAAACTTCCCAAAGGGAAGGCAACGGTTCAGGAGTAAGACAAAATGTTTGAATTTGACAAATCACAGAAACAGATTCAGAAAGCTGTAAAAGCATTTGCAAAAGGAGAATTGGCGCGTGGTTGACTTGAAATTCAGCCCGAGCCTGCTTGAAAAACTGTCCGTTA
>CAYTGW010000069.1:0-6938 GCA_964437395.1 uncultured Desulfocicer sp. | reverse complement strand
CAAACCTGGAAAAAGGCTGCTGAATTAGGATTTATTGGTATCCACTATCCAGAAAAATTTTCAGGTGCAAATCTGGGAATATTCGAAAATGTTATTATTGCTGAAGAGCTCTGCCGGAAAGATTCCAGTATGGGGATTACCATTACCATGGCCGGATACGCATCTGAGTGCATCCTTCGGTTTGGCAGTGATGAGTTAAAAAACAAATATCTTCCCAAAATTGCAGAAGGGGAATCTCTTTCCGGAGGAGCATTTATTGAGCCGGATACAAATAGTGACCTTTCCCGCATTTCTACAACCGCAGTAAAAAATGGTGACTCCTGGGTGATAAACGGGAAGAAAACTTTTGTTCTGAATGGCGGTTCCGCAGACTTTTATATTGTTCTCTGTCAGACTGACTCCAATGCATCCATCCCGATAAATGGTACCAGTCTGATCCTGGTGGACGCTAAAGCAAATGGCCTGTCAACTGCTGATCAGGGTACCAAACTTGGCACCAATATGATGAGCATGACTGATCTGAAATTTGAAAATGTAAAAGTTCCTTTAACCAATCTGATCGGTGAAGAAGGAAAAGGATATGACAATGTCCAGAAATTTTTCATTGAAAGCAGAATCCTTTTCGCCGCCCAGGCAATCGGAACTGCTCAAGGCGCATATGAACGAGCATTGGAATATATTAAAGGAAGGGAACAATTCAACAGACCGATTGCTGCATTTCAATCTGTAAGGCACAAAATAGCGGATATGTGTATTAAAATTGAGTCCGCAAAATTACTAACCTACGAGTCCGCCCAGAGATTCGACAATGGCAAATTAGATCCCAAATTTTCTGCCTTGACCAAGATAGCAGCGACCAATGCTGCAATGGAAGTCACCAACGAAGCCGTTCAGCTTTTGGGTGGATATGGATATATGACGGAATACGAAATCGAACACTTCTATCGTGATGCCAAGGTATTACAAATAAGAGAGGGTAATTTCACTGTATTAAAAGATATTATCGCCAATACAACTATCGGAAAATTGAAATAGCTTGGGGTAAGAGGGTTTAGGAGAAAGACGATCATGGATATTTTACACTATACAGACGAACACAGTGACTTCAGACAACGCCTTCGAAATTTTCTGGCAGAAGAAGTTAAACCCTATGCAGATCAATGGGAAAAAGATCATATCGTTCCCAGAGAAATCTGGAATAAAATGGGAACAAATGGTTTTCTATGCACAAGTGTTTCTAAGGAGTACGGAGGCCTTGGAGGAGATTTTCTCTATTCGGCAATCGTTTGTGAAGAAATGGCTGCAACAGGCCAAACCGGACTTGCTGCACCTCTCCATAGCGATGTAGTTGTTCCCTATCTGGATGAATATGGATCTGTGGAACTGAAAAAAAAATATCTTCCAGGATGCGTATCCGGAGAAGTTGTAACGGCCGTTGCCATGACGGAACCAGGTGCAGGAAGTGATCTTTCTTCCCTGCAAACTACTGCTATAGAAGATGGGGATGAGGTTGTTATTTCAGGTTCAAAAACGTTCATCTCAAACGGTATTCTCTGTGATATTGTTATCGTTGCAGCCAAAGATCCCGCAGTGCAAGACCCTTATCAGGCACTCTCCCTGTATGTTGTTGAAGCGGGAACGCCGGGTTTTGATAAAGGCAAACAACTCGAAAAAATGGGCTGGCATAGTCAGGACACTGCCGAACTATTCTTTAACAACTGCCGGATTCCAAAAACCAATCTCCTGGGAGAAAAGGGATATGGCTTTCTCATGCTTATGGGAAAACTTCAACAGGAAAGGCTGGTCTGTTCCATGGGGGCCTTATATGGCGCAGAAGTCTGTATGAAAGCGATTGTCGAGTACTGTAAAACAAAAAAAGATGGAACCGGAAAACCATTATCCAAATCCCAGGCGGTTCAGTTTGCCCTGGTGGAAATGGCTGCCGATGTCAAGATCGGCAGAACATTTGTAGACAAACTGATCGCTGACCATATGGAAAAAAAAGATATCAAGACAGAAACCTCCATGGCAAAATTCTGGACAACGGAAATGACAAACCGTGTTTTGGGAAAATCCCTTGAAATTATGGGGGATGATGGAATGGTAGAAACCAATCTGATTTCTCGAGGATGGCGGGATGCCAGAGTTACCTCAATTTTTGCCGGAACAAATGAAATCATGAAATTTATCATCTCCAAACTGATGCAGTTATAAAATTTGATGACTTTTATGCACGATGGTTATAACGGGAAACGATCTTCAGAATAGATTTTCAGATATTTGTTGATCGCTTCAAAAAAACTACCTAATCATACAAGAGGAGAAAAATCATGGCAGAAATCCGATTTGATAACAGAGTGGCTATTGTTACCGGTGCCGGTGCCGGTCTTGGTCGAACTTATGCATTAGCCCTTGCTCAAAAAGGCGCGAAAGTAGTGGTAAATGACTTGGGTGGTACGCGGGATGGGTCAGGGAAAAGCAATAGTGCCGCTGATAATGTTGTAGATGAAATTAAAAAGGCCGGTGGAATGGCCGTTGCCAATTATGACTCTGTGGCAACCGTTGAAGGCGGAGAAAATATTGTAAAATCCGCTGTGGATAATTTTGGTAAAATCGATATCGTCATCAATAACGCGGGTATTCTGAGAGACAAAAGCCTTGTAAAAATGACAGAGGCGGAATGGGATTTGGTCCTTGCTGTTCATCTGAAAGGGGCTTATTGCGTAACCCAGCCGGCGTTTAAAATCATGAAAGATAACGGATATGGCAGAATTATCAATACAGCTTCCGGTGCGGGCCTATACGGAAATTTCGGACAGAGCAACTACTGTTCCGCCAAAATGGGCCTGGTCGGTTTGATGAACAACATCGCCATTGAAGGAGCTAAATACAACATTAAAATCAATACCATCGCACCAATTGCGGCATCCCGTCTCACGGAGGATATCATGCCGCCGGATCTGTTCAAAAAGCTGAAACCTGAATTCATCACTCCACTGGTATTGTATCTTGTATCAGAGGACAACAAGGATACCAAAATGATTTTTAACTGTGCCGCTGGATGGTTCAGCAGAACAGAAATTGTATGTGCACCTGGAATCTGTATCGGGGATGGGAAGAGAGAAATCACAGCAGAAGAAATTCAGAACAACTGGGATAAAATTACCAGTCTGGACAAAGCAAAAAGTCTGGGAAGTGTTGGAGAATCCTTTGCTTACTTAGGGCCGTTGATATCCTGAAGTCAAAGAAAATTAGGTGTCAAACAACAGCTACAAGAGTTGTTTTACATCCTGATTGTATAATAAAGAATTAATTACATTTTAAAACCACGGAGGTTAATCATGGTTGGTATCACATCTTATGGTGGATATATCCCCAGATTAAGATTAAACCGCGGCGCGATATACGGCGCCAACGCCTGGATGGCACCGGGACTTATCGGTTCCGCAGGTGGTGAAAAATCAATGGCCAATTGGGACGAAGACAGTCTGACAATGGCAGTAGAGGCGGCAAGAGACTGCATTGCAGGCTTCAACAAAACAAAGATTGATGCGACTTACCTGTCATCTCTCAACCTGCCTTTCCAGGACAGACAAAATGGTGGAATCCTTGCTGCCGCACTCAATCTGAAAGAAGATATTGAAACAGCCGATTTTACAGGGTCGACACGGTCCGGATTATCCGCAGTTATTGCAGGGATCAATGCGGTAAAGACTGGAGACTATCGGAATGCACTCGTTGCCGCCGGTGATCGACGAATTACCAAAATGGCTTATTCACATGAGCTCTGGGCTGGTGATGGTGCAGCAGCTCTGATGATCGGAACGGAAAATGTAATCGCTGAGTTCAAAGGTGCGTATACCATCACAGATGATTTTATCGATCACTTCAGAGGACAAGGTGAAAAATTTGATTACAACTGGGAAGAACGCTGGATCAAGGATGAAGGAATCGGCAAAATGGTTCCAAAGGCGATTCAGGGAATACTTAAAAAAACCGGTGTAGACGGTAAGGAAATCTCCCGTTTTATCATGCCCTGTGTTTTTGGCCGTGTTCCTTCTGAAATTGCAGCAGGTTTCGGTATCACCTCTGATAAAGTATCCGATAATATGCACAAGGTTTGTGGTGATACCGGTTCAGCTCATCCAATCGTCATGCTGACCTTGGCCCTTGAAAAAGCATCTCCAGGCGACAAACTGCTCGTCGTTAACTTCGGCCAGGGAGCTGTTGCCATGTTGTTTGAAGTAACGGACAAGATAAAAAATCTAAGCCCCAGACACGGAATCTCCGGCTGTCTGGCGGATAAAAAAGCGGAATTGAATTATATCAAATTTTTATCCCATCGAGGCATGCTTCAACAGGATTGGATGATGAGAGCGGAAGGAAACTATAAAACCGCCCTCACAACTCTGTACCGGAGCCGCAAGATGATTCTTGGAATGGTCGGTGGAAAGTGCACCAAATGCGGCACAGCCCAATTCCCGAAAGCAGAGATGTGCGTAAATCCGGAATGTGGAAAGATCGGAACCCAGGAAGACTGTGAATTTTCAGACCAGCCGGGAACAATCAAAACATATACCTCTGACCTGTTAACCTATACGTTGGATCCTCCAGCGCATTATGGCATGATCACCTTTGAAAATGAAGGTCGTGGCATGTTCGATTTCACAGACTATGAGGCCGGAAAAATTAAAGTCGGATTGCCGGTCAAAATGGTATTCCGAATTCGAAATTTTGATAAGCCAAGAGGTTTTATACAGTATTACTGGAAAGCAAAACCGGTAATTTCAAAAGAGGAGGCATAACATGGCTGATGGAATCAAAGATAAAGTTGCAATTCTTGGAATGGGATGTAGCCGGTTTGGTGAACGGTGGAACTGCGGCCCGGAGCAACTCATGGTCGAGGCTTTTCAGGAATGCATTGCAGATGCCGGGATTGATAAAAGTGAAATCCAGGCAGCTTGGTTTGGCCAATGTTACGACGAAATCGGAACTGGAAAAGGAGCTCTTGGCTTGCCATATGCCTTACGGTTGCCATACATTCCGGTTACCCGGGTAGAAAACTTCTGTGCTACAGGAACAGAAGCTTTTCGAGGTGCGGTTTATGCCGTTGCTTCCGGAGCCTGCGATATTGCTCTTGCCCAGGGCGTTGAAAAATTAAAAGATACCGGCTATGGCGGATTGCCGGCCATAGATAGTGTAAACAGCGGTTCATTGGTTGGCCAGGTTATGCCGAACATTTCCGCACCCGGATCTTTTGCACAACTTGCCAGTGCCTACAGAGCCAAATTCAACATCAGTTATGAGGATCTGAAAAAAGCGATCGCCCTCGTTTCTGTGAAAAGCCATGCAAATGGAGCAAAAAATCCCAAAGCCCATCTAAGGAAACCGGTAACACTTGAACAGGTCATGGCTTCTCCGATCATTGCTGATCCGTTGGGGCTTTTTGATTGCTGTGGGGTAAGTGACGGTTCTGCATGCGCTATTGTGACGACCCCTGAAATTGCGAAAAGTCTTGGCAAGACAGACCTGGTCACCGTTAAAGCTCTTCAATTGGCTGTCAGTAACGGTCAGGAACAGGGATATAAAGACTGGGATGGTTCCTATTTTGCCACAACCAGACAGGCTGCTAAACGCGCCTATAAGGAGGCCGGCATTCAAAATCCAAGAGAAGAAATCTCCATGTTTGAAGTGCATGACTGCTTCTCCATTACTGAATTTGTAACCTATGAAGATCTTTATATCTCTCCGGAAGGCGGGGCAACCAAAGATGTCATGGATGGTTTTTTTAATGCAGATGGAAAGATCCCCTGTCAGATTGACGGTGGCCTGAAATGTTTTGGACATCCAATCGGTGCATCCGGACTTCGAATGCTTTACGAAATGTATCTCCAGCTTTTAGGAAAAGCCGGGAACAGGCAGCTTAAAAACCCCCGGATCGGTTTGACACACAATCTGGGAGGTTTCCCGTTTTCCAATGTAAATGCAATATCCATTGTCGGACGATACAAATAACCCGTTATCTCGTGTGCTCTGATTGTACAGTTTGGAAACCAACCATTTTTGCCCTCGTACACGCAAGAAATGTACGGGGGCATTTCTTTTTCTTTTTTCATAATCACTTCCGTTATCTTTCAATGTATTACATATCTTATCGAGTGGTAATATCTTACCTGTTTTTATTTCATTCATACCATAAATTTCACTGAATCCAGACAGCCAGAATCCTAAAACAAACTGTTATCATTTGCTTTTTTAAAATCAGGATAATTGGTACAGCGCTTGCTTAAACAGTGAACAATTAAATTGATGGATCAGGATTATAAACATCTGAACAGCACAGCGACTTTTGAAATCGCTTGGAACTTGAACATGTCATATAAAAGGGAGATAGATATTTTGAAAAAGAATCTTACCGATAATGGAGGCAGACGAAGTAATATTGATCGACGATGTGTATCCTATGATATGTACATTCCGGAGCGTCGACAGGGGATTGAACGAAGAGACAGTGAGGACAGGAGGCAACAGCCGCGATCACTGAATACCTGAGGCCAATTTACGCGAGTATCCTTTGTTCGTCATCAGCAGAATGAAGGATAGAAAAATATCCAGATCAAAAAAAAGATTATGAAGTGCTGTTCAAACTTCCAACGATTTGAAAATATTCTTCTTCTGAAATAATTTTCACATTAACGATCTGGGCCTTTCTGATTTTGCTATCCCCTACATCTGCACCACATACCAGATAATCGGTTTTTCCGCTTACCGTTGTTTGAACATTGGCACCGAGCTTTCGTGCATGAACCTGCATATCTTCCCGGCTGCCTTTTTTCATTTTACCGGTAAACACAATCCCTTTTCCGGCAATAGGGCTCCCCAGTGTTTTTTTTTCCTTTTCCAACTCCTCTCTGGATTTTGCATATGTGGCCTCAATT
>CAYTGW010000068.1:0-17802 GCA_964437395.1 uncultured Desulfocicer sp. | reverse complement strand
TCTGGGGATTGATTCCCACACCGCCATAAACCAGGGCGCTTTTCAAACCGGTTTGACAACCCAGCGACCCAATTTCGCCATGGATCTGTTCGGCCAATTCGCGGGTTGGAGCGATAATCAATGCGCCAATTCTGCCTCGCGGGCCATTGATCAGCCGATTGAGAATCGGTAATACAAAAACTGCTGTTTTGCCTGTTCCGGTCTGAGCCAGGCCCATCACATCACTGCCCTTCATTACCTCTGGAATGGCCTGTTCCTGAATGGGTGTGGGTGTGACATACCCCGCTCGTTTTACGCCTTCGGCAACAGCAGGGTGAAAAGAAAAAATTTGAAAATTCATATGATAAAAATTCCTTACCAGAGATCAATTCCATTGATCTCGGATTGAGTCTTCACGAATGCCTTGTTCCCATGCTCCTTATCGGGAAGGTTTCCGTGCTTGCTAATTGGATAAGTCTCACAGAACAATTCCGGAGCTTATCATCTCTTTGTTTGTATCCTGGAAATTTCGCGGTAGGAGCGAACAGGGCTATCCACATTCATTGGTGGATATGCCCTAGTTCTCGCGGGAAATATTACCTTAGCTTACAATTACATTGATAGCAGCAGGACCTTTTTGTCCTTGCTCTATTTCAAATGTAACCGGGTCGCCTTCTTTGAGGGATTTAAAACCGGTTGCGATGATTTTTGAATGATGAACAAACACATCTGTTCCATTTTCCTGCTCAATGAAGCCAAAGCCCTTGTGGTCATTAAACCACTTCACAATTCCATTTGCCATATAACACATCCTCCTTTTATAATATTTGTCAACGTCTCATGCTGGAGGATGGTACAGTAAGGTATGATTGGTCCTTCAGAAAAAAACTGCCTCACCAATTCCAGGCAAGGCCAAATGATATGCTGGATACTAGCTCTTTTATATACCGAAAGCAAGCTAATTATTTATTTTTTAAGAAAAAAACGACTATATTCCATATAAGCATGCAAATACAAACTGTTGGAATGAACATCCTGTGTCATGAAGCGTGGTCTAAACAATTGAATATTATTCAAATGAAGAAGGCATATCTTTATGAAGAGCCCCTGAGATCATATTGAAAAAAAACGTCTATCGGATGGATTTAATAATGGAAACGCTTTGCTGTAAAAGGGATAATAATCGACTGATAATGCGATCCTCCATGATAAACAAATGGTTATTGGATTGATTCTCGCTGAGAAGTAAACGATTTATCTCTATCTGTTCCTTGAATATTTCAATCCGCCTGATGGATGATTCTATACTTTGGATTCTTACCTCTACATAACGAGCTCTATTTTTCGGACTTAAATCCAAGAACAATTCAAGCAGATCGTGCTCATACTCACAGACGGAAACAATGGAGGTATATGTCAACACCGAGGAAAGCCAGATATTCTTTTTTTCATTATAGTTTTCATCAGATGCTTTTGAATCATCCATCTGCTTCTGAATGTCATTGATTGCTTCGATATTTTCTGACAGGCCTTGTAATATCGGAATCATCTGTCCGAGTATGGCAGAACTGCCGCCCTGCATTTCTGCGGCCAAAAGAGATGAAGATATAAACATCAACAGACATAAAACAATGAAAAAACGATTCATAGCCGATCCCTTTGCTTTAGAAGGATTCCTTCTTATCTGTATCCTTCATTTAAACATTTTTCTTTGGTAACCTCATCCGATTTTCTTCAGCAACAAGGATGCCAATTCGAAAAGAAAACCCGTTATGCTGAATCCCTTTTTAATCTGGCAGTCATTTTTAATCAATCGAAACTTGAAGACACGATGAAAGGTTTCTTTTTCCAAATCAAGTTGAACTGAATCCTTATAGAAAACAAATATAATAATGCAAACCGTCTCTTTTCTAAGTGAAACAACTCTGCACACCAACCATTTCAAAAAAAAGAGACGCCTCATGTCCGCTTTTAATCCCTATCGGAACTTACATGTCGCGCATGCACTCAAAAATCAATTGATCCCAATGCAAATAAAAGAAAAAGTGATCGGATTTTTATAAATACAAAACCGGTAAGATTAAAATATTTCTCCCGAATCAAAGGTAACAATAAAACCAGAATGCATTGCTGCCAAAAACAGAACCGTACCATACAAAAAATAAAAAATTGAAATACGTTTTGGCATAAAACATGCCTAAATAATTAGACTGGTTATGCATGAAAAAATATGGTTGCATAACATACTGTCAAATTCAAAATTAAGGAGAACAATTTATGTTAAACAATGACATCTTGCCAGAAGCTGAGGACCCCCTGGGTTGTATCGAGAGCGATCACGTCGCCGAGCTTTTTTCACAACGAGTTTCAATCTCCAACATAGTTCAGAATGAAAAAAGAAACACTCAGGAACGATCACTCTCGAAAAACGGATTATCAAAATCCTTATTTGCCAACCCTAAAACGCATTCATTCCGCAGAAAATTCTTCCCAGGAATCCGCCAGAGCCAATGGAACGACTGGCATTGGCAAATGAAAAACCGGATCACAAATCTAAAAGCCCTTGAAAGAATCATCACCCTCTCTGATGAAGAGAGAAGAGCCCTTGGCTCCTCAGCAACGGCACTGCCGTTTAGCATTACTCCTTATTACGCAAGCCTTATTGACAGGGAAAATTCGTTACAGCCTATCCGCCGAACAGTGGTTCCGGTTGAAAACGAACACTTCCACTGCAAAGGCGAACAAGCCGATCCTCTTGGAGAGGATAACCACAGCCCGGTTCCGGGATTGATTCATCGCTATCCGGACCGGGTTCTTTTTCTCGCTACCAGCACATGTTCCACCTATTGCCGCTACTGTACCCGATCCCGAATGGTTGGCGACAGAATGGACAGCGGATTGAATACTTCCAAATGGCAGGCAGCAATCAATTATATAAGCCAAAACAGTCAAATCCGGGACGTCGTTATTTCCGGAGGCGACCCGCTGATGCTTGCAGATGAACAATTGGAATTGATACTGATTCAATTAAAACGCATTCCTCACTTGGAAATGATTCGAATCGGCACAAAAGCACCTGTTGTTTTACCACAACGCATTACACCGGCGCTGATCCGGATGCTGAAACGGTATCATCCTCTTTTCATCAGCATTCACTTCACCCATCCGGATGAGCTGACTCCTGAAACCATGCTGGCATGCATCCGTCTTGCTGACGCCGGTATTCCACTGGGTAGTCAAACTGTTCTGCTCAAAGGAATTAATGACGAGGCCAAAACCTTGAAACGCCTTTTTCAGGGGTTGCTGAAAATACGTGTAAGGCCATACTATCTCTATCAGTGCGACCCGATCCCGGGTTCCGGTCATTTCCGTACACCTGTTGAAAAAGGGCTCGAGATGATCCGATCATTACGCGGTTTTACAAGCGGATATGCTGTTCCAGCCTATGTGATCGACGCTCCCGGCGGCGGCGGAAAAATACCCATGCTCCCGGATTATGTTGTTCGCCGGGAAAGCGAATCCCTGGTCTTACGAAACTATAAGAATCTGGAGTTCCGATATCCCCTGTCGACAGATCGCGATTTACCGGAAATGCCTGATCAGCAGGAGATCCGATATCTCCAGAAAAATCTGGTTGTGGGACTCACCTATGACCAGAAAAAACCCGATCTGGAAATGGGATATCAGGAAGAAGAAACCGTCGGGTTTGATCTGCCCGACACCATCCATGCAATTGAAAACGCATTGCAGGAACTGGGGTTTGATACGGACCGTATCGGAGATATCACAAGCCTATCAAGCCGAATTGCCAATGGCGACCGATGGGATATGGTATTCAATATTTCAGATGGGCTAAAGGGATTCGGACGGGAAGCGCAGATTCCGGCTCTGCTTGAAGCCAACTCCATACCCTATGTATTTTCAGATCCAATGGTACTCTCCCTTACACAGCACAAGGGAATGACCAAGCATGTCATCCGCGACCTGGGAATTCCCACACCCGATTTTTTGGTTGTGAACAAAGAGATGAACGGCCATCCGGTTACACTTCCGTTCCCTCTATTTGCAAAACCGGTTGCTGAAGTCAATGGAAAAAGGATCAACGGATTTTCCAGGATTACCCGGGTGGAAGAGCTGCACGAAATCTGCCGGGGACTTCTCAAATCATACAAACAACCGGTTCTGGTAGAAAAGTACCTGCAAGGACGGGAATTTAAAGTCGGTATTATCGGCTCCGGAGACCAGGCCAGATCGATCGGCGTCCTGGAAGTGATATTCAAAAACAATTTTCAGCCGGATGACTGCCTCTGTGAGAACAAACAGAAAACTGAAAAGCTTGTTTCATACCGTATGGCTGATGATGATCTGGCGCACCAGGCATCACAAATTGCCTTGCAGGCATGGCAGGGTCTGGGATGCCGGGATGCCGGGAGGATCGATATCCGGACGGATGAGAGGGGAATACCAAACTTCATAGCAGTGAATCCTATGGATGGACTTACCCCGAATCATTCCGATCTTTGTATCATTGCAAGGCTGACCGGTCTTTCCTATACACAATTGATCGATGCCATCATGAAATCCGCCATGGAACGATATCAGCTTCATCAATGCATCCCGAAAATGGAACTTCCACAAAGGGAATATGCGCATGCCTGATATCATCGGCATAATATTTAACACGCCTCAATCCGCATCCACCGATTCAATGGATGTCCTTACCCAGGTGGATGCGATTGAGCGTTCTTTGAATATTCTCGGATACCGGCCGGTCGTCATTCCATTTACAAAAGACCTTCCTCTCTTTATCGATCGGCTGAAAAGAGAATCGGTTCAAATGGTATTTAATCTTTGTGAAACCGTTGATGAAGATGCAACCCTCTGCGGTCATCCAGCCGCAGTCCTGGAGCTTTTGGGTGTTCCCTTTACCGGTTCCCCCTCCATGTCGCTGATGATTTCAACAGACAAAATGCTGACCAAACAGGTGGTTCAGTCCTCGGGTATCCTGACTCCTGAATCCGTACTTCTGAACAATCCAACGGATCTGAATTCCGATGTTCTGAAATTTCCCGTTATTATAAAGCCCCAGTTTGAAGATGCCAGTATCGGGATCGACCAGAGCTCTGTTTTCACCAATCAACAGGACCTTAAACAACGGATCAATGATTTTATTGTCCGCTTTGGATCCGTGATCATCGAAGAATATATCGATGGAAGAGAATTCAATGTGTCTCTGATGGGATATCCCTCATTGGCCCCCCTGCCATTGGCAGAAATCGATTTCCGCCAATTACCTGAAAATCTCTATCACATCGTCGGCTACCGGGCCAAGTGGGATCCCACATCATTGGAGTATCATAACACCAGGCGCATTTTCCCGGAAAATCTTTCTCCCCAATTACAGAAAAAAATAGAAGATACAGCCGCACTCTGTTCCCGGCTGTTGAGAATCAGGGATTACGGACGAATCGACATGCGGGTGGATCACCAAGAAAATATCTATGTGCTTGAAGCAAATGCCAATCCATGCCTGAGCCCGGACAGCGGTTTTGCAGCCGCATCACAGAAATCCGGCCTGAGCTATGACCAGATGGTTGCAACAATCATTGAATCTGTTCAGCACCGTTTTTCCCCGAAACCCATGTATCCTGATTCTAAAACTGCGTTGCAGAAATCCTCACTGAAAAACCATTTTTTATGAAGCCATCAATACATAGCCTGAGTCCTGCCGAGAAACCATTTCAACCCGAAGTTGTCCATGAAGCAATGGAAGTATTCCGGCATACACCCTGTCCGCAGGATATTAAAAAAATATCAGCTCTTTTAAAGGATACCGATTTTTTTCATTCCTATGAAATTGATGTGGCAATCGAACTTGTAAAGGAATGGTTGTCAAAAGGCACTGACAGCGGCTATCGTTTTATTTTTTCCGACAGCAAAGAAGGATGCCTGGCCGGATACTGCTGCTTTGGAGCCACGCCCTGTACCCTGTCCAGCTACGATATTTACTGGATAGCCGTTCATCCGGATTTTCAAAAAAAGGGATTGGGGAGAAAAATCTTCTGTGAGGCCGAATTGCTGATCCATAAGGCGCAGGGAACCCGCATTTACATCGACACCTCCCAAAGCGAAAAATATCTGCCCACCCAAAAATTCTACGAAAGTGTCAGCTTTAAACAGGTTGCTTTATTGGAGGATTTTTTTGCACCCGGCGACGGAAAAATTATCTATTGTAAAATTCTGGCCTGATAAACAGGTCACTCTCGGTCAAGCACATTATATTTGATTTTTACGGTTTCGTTTTGTCCTGCCGCAATTTTCATCGGACTATCCACTGCAATCCCGGCAAAGATTGTACCGGTTTTTTCAATGATATCTAGTGATACCTTTTTTGTATAGACGGTCTTCAGATTTTTCAAAAGCAGGCTTCTCCCGGTAAGACGAATGGTTGAAGGCTCCACATATGCTGAATTCAACCGAAGCTGTTGCGACAATTTTCCGATCCAGTCCACTTGTACCGGCAGATCTTTGGTTTCAATGGAATCGATTAGGACGTTAACGGTTGAAGGCGTGATCTGGTTCAAAGAAATACCGGGAGGAAGTTGAATATTCTTCGATGTAAGAGTGAAGTTGTTTTCACCGATATCGACATTTTCCAGGTTAATTTCGACATAAAGCTTATCCGAACTGATGGAACGAAGCAATGCATTGGAACCACTGATCTGCAAACGGACATTATTTGCAGATACTTCGACAACCTCCATTCCAGACTGACGGTTTTTAAACTGAATCGGCACTTCCAGATTAATAAGGGTATCTGAACTCCTTAGAAAATTACTCCAGATACTGGCAATTAAAACAACGGAAAGAATAGCTGCAATACTTAACTGAAATGTTTCTTTTCGAACAATCCCTCTCTCATTTTTCTTCCCGAGATGCAAATCGATGGCATAATTCAAATCCTGCTTTCTTTTTATTCTTTCAATATTCGTTCCTTTTACAGCAGTTACCGTACCTCTCTCTTCTGAAACAACCACGACAAGTGCATCCGAAATCTCCGCCAATCCTGCTGCTGCTCGGTGCCGTGTCCCAAAATAGGAAGGCAGATCCTTTCGTTCCGACAACGGTAAAATACACGCAACCTCGGCAACTTTATCGCCCTCAATAATGATTGCCCCGTCATGTACCGGATTGTTGTGCCAGAAAATCGTGTTCAGCATTTCCTTGGAGATGCGGCCTTGCCAGGGAATTCCTCTCTGGATGGAACTATACAAATTTTCTTTGCCGGGGAAGACGATCAATGCTCCTGTCCGGTTTTCGGAAAAATCAAAAATCGTTTCAACAATGGTTTCAGATGGCGTCACTTTATAACTCTTGGGAATCCCCCAGAGTATATTTTTCCATTTTGTTGTCTGAAAAACACCACGAATTTCATATTGGAAAATAACAATAATGATAATGGCCGCCACTGTCGTAATGCCCTGAATCAGCCAACTGGTTACCACCAGTCCAAGGGCGGTGGCGATCTGTTGAAAAAACAGAAGTCCTGTAATCCCCAGCATCACCCGAAAGGTTGTGGTACCCCGAAACAATACATATATGCGAAACAGAATATAGCTGTTGATAACGATATCGATGAAATCCTGCCACCGCAAATTTTGGATAAAAGAAAAAATGTTATTCATAATTAATCAACAACACTGAATCTAAGAATTTTTAAAATATTCCCATCCATGTCGGTAATCTCAACCCGCCAGGGTCCTTTATCTGTTTCTCTCAGGGTTATGGAACTCGATGTTGACCAGCGCGGAGGTTTGAGAACCTGTTTGAATCCAACGACATGGACATCTCTCCGTATCCAGTCATGGTAAATCGTATCGGATTTGTCAATGCCTTCGATTTCAGCAAAACAGAATGCTTTTTCTTTTTCAACGGAAAAAACAACAGTCGGATTGACGGGCAGAAGGTTTTTCACATCCTCACAAACCATTGCCCGAACCATGGTCAAAGTACTGGGCGGTTTTTTTGGCAGGGCAGGTTCCTTCTCATCACCAAAACCCACGTGCCCGGTGTTTACAATAGCAACCATCGCTATAATCAAACCAATAAGCTTTATGTTAAAACGCATTGTCATCTCCTTCGTATATCGCAAAATGTAGCGATAGTCATTACTGAAAATGACATATTGAAAACAATTTTTTCGATTCTTCCCGGTAACGGGAATACCAGACACAACCTCTCCAATTCAAGGAATATTTACAAACTACCGAACCTGCTGAGACATTTCATTTCCGATTTGAATTCCCCTCACTTACCTTTATTAAAGATATCAAAAAATTGCGCTCCTCAACCTTCCGTGAAACAGTGAATTGCAATTATTAATAATATTAATAGTTTATATAAACAAGGCCCCTAAAATTTAGACCCACCAAGCCTTCAGTACATTTCATTTCTAATAAACAACGGCAAATTCAGACCATGGCATGCTGCTTGCAGAACTTTTTGTCAGACTATTGACGATTGGAAACAATCAGTAAATAACAATAAATAAGCATGAATTGTATGAAGAAACCAAAAGCAATAACCGTTCGAGGAATTGTGATCCCAGAAACCTGGAATGACGCTGGTGAAATCAATACACTCTCTATTGTGACATATACAGAAAAAAAATATCTGATAGCTGAAAACAATGAGGCTCAGAAACTGAAAAGTTTTTTAAGAAAGCAAGTAATTGCAAAAGGAATGTTGACCGAGAATGGTGAAAAAAAGAGTATTGTGGTTGAAACGTTTGAACAGGATGAGTTTAAACCAAAAGTACGTACACCGCATTTATTCAAATAGACCCATCTGAAATCGATCAATTGTTCTTACCCCCGTCCATGCTTTTCAAGAACGATTTATCTTTTGCTTGACAAAAAGAACCAAGTCCATCTAATTAAACCCAACAATGTCTTTCGATCAGGTCTTTATCCAATTTTTGGGATCTCTATATTGTAAATGAATCGAGTACTTATTATATCAAGCCATGCGGAGACAGTTCACACCATCCAGGATGTGCTCTCTACGGAATTTGATGTAGAAAAAACCGACTCAATTCAACAGGGGCTCCAAATCCATACCAAAAACCCCATTGATCTGATTTTTTTTGACCTTCAGGATTTTAAGAATTTATCCGGACACCCTGCCCTCAATGAAGTGATGACTGGTTTTCAAGAAACAAATCCTATGATTGAATACGCTGTTTTGACATCAAAATCCGAGATTCGAGAGGCGGTTAAGGCTGTAAAAGCAGGAGCCACTGATTATATTACCTATCCTCTTGACCCTGAAGAAATCTGGCTGGTTGTCAACGCATTTAAGGAAGCCAACGCCAAAAATAATGAGCTAACGTATCTGCGGAATCGTTTCTGGAAAACCGAATGGCTGGATGTCATTCATACCCACAATCCTGTCATGGTAAACATTTTCGAAACAATCCAGTCTGTAGCGACTACCATTGCAAATATTTTACTGCTGGGTGAAACAGGGACTGGAAAAGGCCTGCTGGCACGCTTGATTCATATACACAGCAATCGAAACGATAAACCTTTTCTTTCGGTTCACTGCGGAGCAATACCAGACACTTTGCTTGAGAGCGAACTGTTCGGACATGAAAAAGGTGCATTTACCGGTGCTGTGAGAAAAAAAGCAGGTAAGTTCGAGATAGCAGATGGTGGAACCATTTTTTTAGATGAAATCGGTACGATCTCCTCATCTGCCCAGATAAAACTTTTACAGGTTCTTCAGGACAAGACGTTCAGCCGCTTGGGGGGGGAAGAACTCGTAAAATCCGATGTTCGAATTATCGCTGCCACAAATGCGGATCTGAAAGAACTTGCTGCGCAAGGGAGATTCCGGAAAGATTTGTATTACAGGCTGAATGTATTCCCGATTATAATCCCACCGCTCCGGCAGCGTCCGGAAGATATTCCGCATATGATTGAAGTTTTCCTAAAAAAGCTGAATCAGCAGTACGGCAAAAGCATTCAGAAAATTCAACATGATGTAATCGAAGCATTGAAAAGATACGCATGGCCGGGGAATATCCGGGAATTGGAAAATGTTATAGAACGCGCTTATATTCTTGAAAAAACCAATACGCTTTTACCCCACAACTTTCCCCTGGAGATCATATCTCCGGATTTCATCAGCTCTTTTTTGCATGAATCCGAACCACTATCCTTGAATGAGGCCAGGCGCCTGGCGCTTGAAGATTTCGAACAGATGTATGTTAAAAACCTTATTGCCCGGAATAAAGGTAAAATTAATCTGTCTGCAAAAGAGGCCAAGATCACATCGCGCCAGTTAAACAGGCTCATGTCCCGTTACAGGATTGACAAATCCAATTATCGATCTGAACATTGATATCTCACTTTGATGATGAAAATGCCCATTCTTTGTGGAAGGATAGAATAAGGGTATTAAAAAGCTGCTGCGTCCTGCAATAAGTCAGCGCTGTTCTTTATTGTTGTACAATCGGACACTGAAAAGCGGCACAGGGCAAAGCTGAAACATTTTTTCTGCTGTCGTTCCGAAAAGAACATCACTCAGGTTGGTTCTGCCCTTGGTCCCCATAACAACAACATCTACCCCCTCTTCTTTTACAACAGCAATTAATTACTGATAGGGGAATCCCACCTTGAACACAATTTTTGTTATGGGATGATGCGGTGCGATTTTCTGAAGTACCTCCTTGATATTCTCTGTCCGTTCATTTTTCATTTGATTGACAAAATCATCAATGGTGGTCTTGTATTGATCATCGATAATTGCCAGTTTACTATTCGCTTCTACCATTACGTTGACATCCCGTTTATTGATCACATTGGCAATGATCAATTTCCCGTCGTAACTGTCGGCCATTTCAGCAGCATATTGAACCACGGTCTCTGAATATTTGGATAAATCGTATGCAGCCAAAATTGTTTTGATTCTTTTCATATGTAAAGCCTCAAATGTTTCAACAAGTTTAACACTGTTTCTGGCATGCAATCAAGTCTTATGCCAGGCAGATACACTCATGAATATTTCCTTTGTCCTTATACAATGTCGTTCATTCATAACCATTCTGCTTATAGTGATGATCCATCATCTTTTTACACCCCGGGCCGCTGATGCAGCTTTTCCCTCCGGATACCGGGAGTATGCTGATTTGAGTGCCAATGCGTTCCTGTAAGGCCGATACATGAGAGATGATACCGATCAATTTTCCATCCTGATGCAGACCCGCAAGTGTTTCCAAGGCTGTATCCAAAGCATCTTCATCCAATGTTCCAAATCCTTCATCCAGAAACAGTGAATCGACCCGGACCCTGCGGCTAGCCATTTTGGAAAGGCCAAGCGCCAGAGAAAGACTGACAATAAAGCTCTCCCCACCGGAAAGGTTCTTGGTCGACCGGATTTCACCCGCCTGGTAATTGTCAACCACATTAAGTTCCAGAGGCTGGCTGTCATCCCGGATCAGCAAGTACCGGTCGGTCATTTTTTCAAGCCGTCGGTTGGCATGGGACACCATCCGTTCAAAGGTAAGGCCTTGTGCAAAGTTTCTGTATTTTTTTCCATCAGATGATCCGATTAAATTGTGGAGGTTATCCCATCTGTGGCACTCCTTTTTCCGGGTCTCAATCAACACCTGCTTCTCCCGGACGTTGACGATGGCTTCCTTGTTTTCGGAAAGCTTTTGTTTTATGGCGCCAATGTCTTCGATTATTTTCTTCAATGCGTCATCAAGCTCACCGAAGATCTTCCGGAGATCGTCAAGGGAGGATTCTGTGACTTTCTTTTCCAGTTCCTGTGCCAACCTTCTTTCCCGATCTTTTTTCCGGGTTACAATATCCGCCTGTTTTTCATCAAGCAATCTGGCCTGTCCTGCTAAAGCATTCCGTTCATGAACTGAAAGCCGGCAGATCAGAAATGACTGTTCATCAATGAAGCCGACTTTTCGCAAGCTTTCACAAAAGCCTGTTTCAAGTGAGTCAAGCCCTGATTGTCTCCGGAAAATATTTTCCTTCAATGAAACAATGCGTGTTTTAATTTCTCCAACCTTCAGTTTCACATGGTCACAAGCTTCCCTTGCCGCTTTTTCCAATTTTTCCGATTCAGAAGCCAATCTCTCCAGACGATCTTCTTCTTCATCCGTTTTTTTCAATCCATATTGTTCCATGCGCTCTTTCCGAAGTCTGTCGCACTCCTTTTTCTGATCTGCAATATTCTCCTGTTTTTCCTTCAAAGACTGCTCGATGGTGTTCAGGATACTATCCACCTGTTTAATTTCCGATATCAGATCATTACTCTGTTTTTCAATTTCACCTTTCTTGCGCAGATACTCCTGCCACTTTTTCAGGCGATTATTTAATAAAACAAGAATACTTTTGATTTTTGATTCCTGCCGGCTGTTGACAGATAAGGAACCTTCTAAATCCGTAATGCCAAACGGTTGCAATCTGGATATTGCGGATGCCTTGATTCCGGCAAGCTGTGTTGTTGCTGAATCCAGTTCATCGGTCAGACGTTTCAGATTTTTTTCAGCATTCTCCTTTTCAAGAGTTGACTGAAGAAATTGTTTTTCAATATCCGCCATCCTGGAAGCTGCTTTTTTTTCATTACTCTCATATTCTTTGATGCGGTTCTCCAAATATTCTGCTTTTTCAATAAAGGCAGACAATTCATTAATCTTTTTTTCAATTTCACCTGTTTCAGGTACATTGCCTTCTGCAAAGGGATGATGATTGGAACCGCATAACGGACAGGGAACCCCGTCTTCCAGTTTTTTCCTCTCAGCCTCAAGGTCTGATATTTTTTTCAGATAGGCCATCTCCTGCATCATTGATTTATAGTCAGCCCGATACTCACGAAGCAGCCGACCTTCGAGATGAACTGTTAAAATCCCCCTTTCCCGAACCACACTTTTATTACTCTTTTCGTACTGATCTTGGGAGGCAGTAAAAAGATTCATCCGGGTTTCATATAATTTCAACTCCTTTTCCATCTGTTTCTGCTGCATTTTAACCAGGTCTTTTTTCCCCAGAACATCCTGATAAGCCGATTCCAGATGAGTTACCTGTTCCTTGATCCCGGCTAACTGTGTGATCAAATATTCATCTTGAGCATTGGCGGAAAGATAGACCTGAATCTGTTCCATCTCTTTCAGTTCAATTTTCTGCTTTTCGACTGCCCGATCTCTCTTTTCCTTGTTTTCCGCAATCTGCTTCTCATCCTTTTTGCAATCTGATTCGCCTGCTTTTATGATCTTATTTTTTTCTGAGATCTGCAGATCCAAAACACGTATTCTTTTGATCAATGAAGCTTCTGATTTTTGTTTTTCTTTTGCCTTGGCCGTTTCCATTTCAGCATTCTTCAGCAACTCCTCTTGTTTCATAAGCGCTTGTTCTTCCTGTGGCAACTGGTCTTCATTTTTTTTCAGTTTTTCTTGTTCAGACTTCTGCTGCTGTCTGATAGAAAAAAGAGCAGTAAATTCTCCATCCAGCTCTGCTGCCTTTTGTGAACGGTTCAATTTTTCCCGATCCGGCTGAAAGGCTTTTACGGTTTCTGAAATCATTTCCACTTCCCTGGATATGGAAAGAATTTCATCTCGCAGACTGTCAATATTGGTCAGACATTGTATCGATTTGCTTATTTCCTGATGTTGCAGCGAAATCTCCTTTTCTGATTTTTTCTTCCCGGATAGTAGTTCTGACAATTCCGTTTCCTGCTCTTGACTCAAAATCACAATTCCGGCTGTCTCTGCCTGAAGCCACTTCAATTTTTCCCTTTCATCCCGCTGACGTTCGTGAACCCGTATGGATATCTCACTATAGATCTCCGTACCCGTGATCTGCTCCAGAATCGGAGCCCGTTCATCTGGTGATGCCTTAAGAAATGCTGCAAAGCCGCCCTGAGCCAATAAAATGGATCGGGTAAAACGATCAAAATCCATCCCTGTTTTTTCTTCGATAACCAAAGCAACATCCCGTTTTTTGGATTCAAGGATCTGTCCGCTGACGGCATCTGCAATTTCATGTTTTGACTCCGCCAGATTCCCATCTGCTTTTTTATGAGATCTGTGCTGACTCCAGTGACATCTGAACTTGCCTGCCTGTGACTCAAAGGTCACTTCCGCATAGCATTCTCCGGTTTGCCGGGACATGATCTCATTGCTGCTTTTGGTAATTTTACCAAGTCGGGGTGTGGACCCGTAAAGGGCTAAACAGATTGCATCCAGAATGGTTGATTTACCGGCACCGGTCGGTCCGGTTATGGCAAAAATTCCATGGGAGATGTATTCCGGCGATGAAAAATTAACTACCCACGCTCCATACAGTGAATTCAAGTTTTTAAATCGTAACTCAAGAATCTTCATGATTGCTTACCCCCCTGTATGAAAATTCCTGTTGGATATGTTTTCTTTCCATTTTTCGAGAGGACAGTTTCGATATATTATCTGAGAAACGTTGATTATTCATCATTCTTATCCTCCTCCAGAATATTCTGAACAATCTCCTGATAGCATTGCGCCATTTCAGACCGGTTTTCGGGAGGCACTTCAAAGGAATCAAGACATCGCTCAAAAACATCATTTACATTTAGATCATCCAAGGTTTCATCAACGCTCATTCTGCCGATCATACGGTCCATAACCCGTTTGTTTTTAATCCGTCGAATCTCCATTGAGGTTCCCTCAATTGACGCGTCTATACGCTCCCGTAGGTTTCCGATGATCTCTGACCCCGTGTACTCGATCTCTATCCAGGCATTGCTTTGTTTCTCCCTGAGTTCATTAATTCTATTCTGAATCTTTTCTAATGAACCGGAAACACTTTCCAATGGCTGAAAGCAGGGAACATCGTGAAGAATCATATTGGCTTTCTGATTGCCGTTCTCTGATTGCAGACCGGAGAATTCCACAATTACAACACTTTTCTTTTGATATGCCTCGCCATATCCCATGGGCACTGGAGACCCTGAATATCGGATATGCTGGGATCGGCCGACACACTGCGGAACATGCAGATGGCCGAGCGCAAGATAATCAATACAGGGTGGAAAAATATCCTCATCCACATGTGCCAAAGACCCGACATAAAGCTCTCTGACTCCGTCATTATCAACGGTTTTTCCTCCGATAGCAAAAAGATGCCCCATGGCAATGATCGGGATTGCTGATTTTTGATATCGGCTTTGTAATTGCTTCTGCATCATTTCAGTCCGTCTTTGTTTTGCAATATTACATACCAGAGCATAATGTTTCCGGATTCCATCTAAAAGCTTTGCCTGTTTATCCTCTATGGTTTCTCCTGCTTCAACATGGCGAATATCTTTATCCCGCAGATATGGAACAGCACAAATAATAGCTGAATAAACGCCCCCTTCCTGTAAACCGGCGTTTCCAGTTCTAAAATCTTCTATTTCAATGACCTCATCCTCCGGACAATCGGTCATGGCTCCAACCACATGGACATTCAATGCCCGCAAAAGCTCTTTGGGTGCATTCAAGAAAGAAGGAGAATCATGATTCCCCGCAATGACAACGATGTGGCGGCAGCAGGAATTGGCAACCCTGCACAGAAAGCGGTAATACAATTCCTGCGCTTTGTTACTGGGAGTATTGGTATCAAAAACATCACCGGCAATCAGCAACACATCGATATTCTGCTGTACGATTGTATCGGCCAGCCATTCGAGAAAAGCTGAAAATTCATTATATCGTTTACGGCCAAAGAGTGAACGGCCAAGATGCCAGTCTGATGTATGGAGAATTTTCATCTGGAAATTAAATCCTTATCATCTCAAACAATTGAAAAATAACACTTCGGAACCTCAATTGAATTTCAATCATCCTCAACTCGTCCGAAACATGTATTGATCTCTTTTTGTACAGTAAATCCCATAAATTTCAAGTACCCATCTTTTTTATTCTCCGAATACAGAGAGAAAAAGTCTGATACCTTTCATATGCTGCACAAACCGAGTCTTGACCTGCCAGTGCCCTTCACGTATACTCGTCCCTCGAGAAAACAAAATTGTATCCGCAAATATTTTTACTGAATGGATAAATAATGTGTCACTCTATTTCTGTTTTACATGAAAACGTATAAGGCGTAAATTTCATGACAACTACCAGCCATGAGTCCAAAGAATATCCAGCAGCAATGGTCAATATTACAAACAAATGCAATCTTCGTTGTAGGCACTGCTTTGTCTTTCGGAACGCTAACCCCACTTCGATTCAAAATGAGATGAGTACGGAACGAATGCTGGAAAGACTGTCTTTTCTTCAAAAAAAACATGCGATCCATACCATGCTCTGGATGGGGGGAGAGCCTCTTTTGCGGCCGGATGTGCTGAAAAAAGGCATTACGATCTTTCCCAAAAACCATATTACCACAAATGGAACCATCGATCTGATTGACTTTCCAGACTGTATTTATGTTGTTTCTCTTGACGGGCCCCCGCAATATAACGACGCTATCCGAGGCAAAGGAACTTATGAAAAAGTGATGCACACGATTGAAAAAGTGCCTGAAAAATTCGGATCCAAGGTCATGTGCCAATGCGTTGTAACAAAAGAAAATGAAACCCTGCTTGAAGATCTGATCAAACTTCTCAAACCCACTCGGTTTGAAGGGATGACCTTTTCCTTTTATGTACCGCCGGCAAATGATGATTCAAGATTAACCTGGCGCACAACAAAAAGAAGAGACCCGGCTGTCCTGGAAGTGTTGCGATTAAAAGAATTATACCCGGATTTCATCTGGAACAGCAAAAGAACCCTGGAACTCACTCTTTCCGAAAACTGCAAGTCGGTTACGGAGCGATGCCCGTCCAAACAATATATTCTTCCCCTTTATCTGGACGGTGAGGAGTTCACAACCCCGTTCTGCTGTTATGGGAATGATGTGGACTGCGACCTTTGCGGTGCATGGGTGGTTTTTTACCTTGCAAGCCTGCTTGAAAAAAACGGTATTGAGAATTATCGTGATTGATAGGAATGCTATGCAACAACTTATACCCAAAATCATACACCAAACCTGGAAGAATGAGAAAATTCAGAGCAGGTGGATAAAGTATGTAAAGTCGGTAAAACGTTTTCACCCCGACTGGGAGTATCGATTATGGACCGATGAGGATCTTGATCAACATGTCAAATCCAATCTTCCTGAGTATTACCCTATATTCTCTACCTATTCCCGTCCGATCATGCGTGCTGATGCAATCCGCTACATTATAATGAGAGATTTTGGTGGCATGTATTGTGATTTGGACTACGAGTTTATCCGGCCCTATGACTACACAGGTACGGATCTATTGCTGGCAACAGAATGCTCCTATGAAACTGGTAACGGTTTTTTTCAGGTAGGTAATTTCTTTTTTGCATCCATTCCTGGCCACCCATTTTGGCAGGATGTGGTTCATTATTTGATCAACAATCCTCCGGAAAAAGGTTGTGATGTGGTGGATGCTACTGGTCCGGCTATGCTAACTAAGGTTTGGCTTGCGAATAATAATAAATATCATAATTTTCGTCTGGAACCCAAATTAGTTTTCAGCCCGTTTGGAATCCATCGATCTTTTGAAAAGAAAATTCTCTTGAATAATGGAATCACTTATGGGATTCACCATGGATCAGGTAGCTGGAAAGATCACCTATCTTCAGATTATTGGAAAGAAAAGATAAAACGGTGGTTCAATATTCGTAAGTGACCATCCGGTATTTGAGCGGTTGCCAAACAAAAAAGCCCCTGATCCGAGGATACAGGGGCTTTATAAAAAAGATTTTCGGCAGCG
>CAYTGW010000067.1:15053-18122 GCA_964437395.1 uncultured Desulfocicer sp. | reverse complement strand
ATCGAATGTCGGTGACATTAACGTTCCAGGATGGTGGCATCGGCGACGCGGACGGTGTTGCCAACGGCGCCGTTGAAGACCCTTCCGGCCCGGCTTTGTTTTACGGAGACGGCGGGGATAGAACAAACGATGGTGACAGCGACAGTCATCAAAGCGGCGGAGGCGGCGGATGTTTTCTGCAGTCCGTCTTTCATTGAAGCGTATTTGACGGCTGGAAATTCGGTATATTTATTTCGAACAGTTTTGAGTGGTGGGTGCAGGGGGGAAAAAGTGTTGAGTTGAGGGATAAAAAATGTTTATAAAGCCCAGGCAGCCCAAAGCAAAGCGGATTTTCTTTCTGGGCGCGGATCATCCTGCTCGCGGTCCTGTTTGTCTGCGGCTGGACATTGTTCTGGCCTCCATTGAAAGCAATGCTGCGGACAATTCACTCATGCATTTTGATTGACCAGGGTGCGATTCCAACGACATGAAAAGCACTGGGTATGGGGAGACATTCAGTTGGGGTTTGGATGATCTGTACCGGAAACTGAATCTTGATTTGAATTCCGCTTTTTTCTTGACTTCCATCCCATTGCCTACTAAAGGTTAACTTTCTACCGATGCTCATAAAGATTGACATTGAGACTCCGGTTGAAAGCTGTATTGGATTAAAAAATTTGGAGAAAATTGGATGATGAATTAAACTGTATCACGTTCGTTATATAATTTTTCAGATGCTCACCTGAGCTTAAAAGGGAATCCGGTTATAATCCGGAACGGGCCCGCCGCTGTAATCGGGGACCAACGCCGCAATCAAGTCACTGTTTTCTGCTTCATCGAATGGGAAGGCGCGGTTAGTAGAAAGATCCGAGAGTCAGAAGACCTGTCTGAACAAGATTTGCATTCTCCGTGGACAAGAGGGTGCGCATAAAGATTCACTGGAAAAAAAGGGATACCCTGGATCGTTTTAAAATCGATCCAGGGTTTTTTATTTTACAGGACATTGTATACCATGCAACAAAAAATTCAATTCAAGTCGGCAGCCGCAATTTTCACCATGATTATGATCCTTTGTTTCGCCGGAACCGCTTCGCCAAAAGAACGGAAACAGGCAGTACAACTGGATACGGTTGTTGTAACGGCTGAAAAAATCAATGAAGATTATCAGACCGGAGATGTTGATACGGAACAAGCAACCGCCCACCATACCATTATTCAACGTGACTATTTTGAAGGAAAAATGGAAACCCTGGCCGAAGTGATTGAAAAGGAAGCCGGTGTCCAGATCCGTCAAACCGGCGGACTCGGAAGTTTATCCACGGTTTCACTTAGGGGGGCCAACAGTGATCAGGTCATGATCTATCTGGATGGAATTCTTTTGAACGATGCTGCCGGAGGCGGCGTGGACCTGAGCAATATCTCCCTGTCTGATGTCGAATCCATTGAAATCTATCGGGGGACAACACCGATCAACTTCAACAACGCTTCCATCGGCGGGGTGATCAACATCAAAACCCTGAAATCCAATGACGGCCTTCACGGACATCTAAAAACAGGCTATGGGTCATTTGATTCCAGAGAGATTTCCGGTCTTGCCACCTATAAACCTGGGGAGTGGGATACCCTGTTGTTGACCAACTACCTGGCAAGTAAAAATGATTATGAAATCAATAACAATAATGGAACCCCTCTGAATCCGGATGATGATCGATCGGAAAAACGAAATAACGCGGATTTCAGCCAGTACAATGTTCTGGCAAAGTTCGGTTATGATTTCACCGATAGAAACCGGATCGATATTGTCAACCAGGGTTTTCTGAAGGATCAGAATCTGCCGGCATGGAACAACAGCAGCACCGCCAATGCCTCACTCGACACAAAACGAAATATCTCTTCGGTCAAATTCACAGCCGATGACATCGGAGCCCTCCATCTCAATACATCCACCAAGTTCTCCTATCTATACAAAAATGAAATCTATGAGGATCGACACAGTACGATCGGACGTGGCAATCAGCAGCTGAAATAGACCACGAAGCGTTACGGCGGTGAGTCCTATATGGAATGGCTGACCGATATCAACTCCGCTATTCTTACGATCGATTTGTACCAGGAAGTCTACGAACCCGAAGACCTTCTCTCTGGAATCGATCAGAACAGCAGTTCCAGAAATATGTATGGAATGGGGCTTCAGGACACCCTGGTTCTGTTCAGGGAAACCCTGATTGTCACACCGGCCGTCCGCTACGCCTTTTTTGATGATGAACTAAAAAGCGGAACCGACCTGTATGGCAAACCTCAGGAAGGAGTCACCCAGCAGGAAGATTACTGGAGCCCGCAGATTGGAGTAAAAATCCAGCCTTTGAACGGGTTGTCCCTGAAAAGCAACCTCAACAAATATTTTCGGACGCCTTCATTCTTTGAACTGTTCGGAGACCGGGGATTCTTTCTAGGAAATTCCGAGTTAAAGCCGGAAACCGGTATCAACTTTGATGTTGGTATGGAAGTGAATCAAACCTTCCATCATTTTCTGTTCAACGGGTTTTCAACGGAAATCGTTTATTTTCAAAACAATATCGATGATCTGATCACAAGGGTTTATGATGCAAGAGGCATCGGCAAATCCGTAAACATCTCCAGCGCCGTTATCCAGGGGGTTGAGGTCAAGGGCAACGTCAAGCTGTATGATCATTTCCAGTTGATTGGAAATGCTGTCATGCAGGATGCGGAAAATCAAAGCCGGATTGAAGGATTTGACGGGAAGAAACTTCCGGGACTGTTCCGGAATCAATACACAGGAAGAGTTGAAACCAGCTTGCGGAACTGGAAACTGTTTGTTGAATATGTTGTCAACAAACAGATGTATTATGACACAGCCAACCTGCTCAAGGCCAAAGACCAGAAATATCTGAATACCGGTGTCTCCTGGCTGGTTCATCATTTTCTAGTCAGCGTTGAAGCAAAAAATATCACGGACGAACAATATGAAGATTTTAATGGGTACCCCATGCCCGGCGTATCCTGTTTTGGAAGTATAAAATATACATTTTAATCAAACTAAAGAATGACAATCATATAAATCAGATTTTA
>CAYTGW010000067.1:0-15043 GCA_964437395.1 uncultured Desulfocicer sp. | reverse complement strand
GGGGAACACTTATACCGGATGGAAAGAAGCGGCGCCAACAACATAACCAAATTTCATATTGATCAACCAGCCACTCCAATCTGGCAATACTCCACAGAGGGGAATGAAACCGGAAGCAATCCGCATGATCTGGTATTTGTAAATGAATCAAAAGCCTATCTGCTCCGGTTTGGATCATCAAAGATGTGGATTGTCAATCCGAGCGCGACAAGCGAGGCCGGGTTTAAAACCGGTGAAATTGATCTGAGCGCATATGCAGACGAAGATGGAAACCCGGAGATGCACAGCGGTGTGATCGTTGGGGACTATCTGTATGTTACACTTCAGCGAATCGATTTTTCGGGCGGCTGGGGGAATTATGTCTACCATACACCCTGGGTGGCCGTATTCAAAACCTCCGATGATACCGAAGTGGACACTGGAAAGGGAGATGGAACGCGAAAGGGCATCCCGCTTCCCATGGAAAATCCAGGAGCGATTCAGTATCTGACATCCAACAATACTGTTTATGTTCAGGGTGTCGGACAATACACAAACCAGTACACCGGTGGAATTGCAACCATCAACACTTCCACTTATGAAACAACCCTGATTCTGGATGATGGGGATGCGACGGATCACCCGTATGGCGCAATCTCCGGAATGGCCATTGTTTCTCCAACCAAGGGCTACTTCATCGGCTATGCTGCATGGGGAGACAATACCCTGTACACCTTTAATCCTTCGGATTCAGATCCATCCGGAACTGTTGTATCCGGTCTTGAAAACCTGAGCATCGGCGGCATGGAAACCGGAGTGTATACGGACCAGAACGACATGATGTGGATCTGTGCATCCGCATACGACGCGGAAACATGGTCGCTGACAGATCCCAAAATTATCATTTTAAACATATCAACAGATGAAATTGATGAAACCATCAACACCAACCTGACACCCTTGCGGGTTGTGTTTGCCGGAGAAACAGAATTAACCCCTGCGGAGTCCGGATCAGGCGATGATGATGACAGCACCTGTTTTATCCAGACTGCCTCAAAAGGAAAATACGCAAACAGCCTTTTGACCCTGTTCTCTCTGTTTTCGGTCTTTGCTTTTACCGGGGCACTGTGCTTACAGAACAAAAAATGATCATACCGGACCATGCCTGTCCTGTAATGGATGGGCATGGTTGATTCGCAGGGATTGAAATTATGAAAAAAAATATAGTAAACGCCCTTTCAGGCATCCTGATCTGCTGGATCTGTTTTTCAACTTCTGCTTTCTCTCTCCCGGTGAAAATCACGGATGCATACGGGAAACCAATAATCATTCAAAAGGCACCTGTCCGGGTCGTCTGTCTGGTTCCTTCGGCTGCTGAAACGCTTTTCAGAATCGGTGCTGAAAAGGCCATTGCCGGCCTGACATACCATGATATATATCCTTCAGAGGCTTCCCTGAAACCGATTGTGGGAGGTTTTTTTGAGCCTTCGGTCAGCGCTATTGAAATGATCAAACCGGACATGATCATTCTTTCCGATATCCACACAGAAGTAAAAGAAAAGTTCTCCGGTTCAGACTGCCTGCTGGTTGAGATGAAAACAACCTCCCTATCCGACAGCTTTTCCGATATCATGCTTCTAGGAAAAATCTTTCACCGGGAATTCCAGGCAAAGGAGATTATAACGCAGATTCAACAGGAGCTTGAACTGGTCGAAAAAAAGATCTCAACCATTTCCAAAGAGAAAAGAAAACGGGTGATCCGTCTCATGGGACGCGACAAGGTGATGACACCCGGAACCGATTCCTTTCAGAACGAAATGATCCGGGCAGCCGGTGGCATCTCCCATGGTTTCAATAAAAAAGGGGATATCATTGAAGTTACAAAGGAGGAGTGGATCCAATTCAACCCCCAGGTGATCTATGGATGCGGCGGAGACAAAGAAACAGCCGAATCTTTTTTAAGCAAGCCGGGCTGGAAAGATGTGGAGGCTGTGAAAAACCAAAATATTTACTACTTCCCATGCGACCTGACATGCCGGGCAGCAACCTATACAGGTTATTTTATCTCCTGGCTTGCTGCAGATATATACGGGAAAGAATTTTCAAACAAAGATACCCTTGTTGAAAAAGATAAAATCATAACTTCACGAGCCATTCAGATTGACCTTGATTACCTTAAAAACATCCGTATTCTCTATAGCCGGATTTATGATTTTACCCATAAAACCCTGGTCATCAATTTTAATAAACCTCTTTCCGTTGTATCCACGCTTGAAGGAGAGCGATCCAATATACAAACCGTGGGAAATCATTTCTCTCCTCCCCAATATTGGGCCATGGGGCATGACAACACCCTTGAAGATCTCCGGAATCAGATATACGCTGTCATCGGCCAAGATGAAAAAAAATCTAGCTTTCTCTTTACCGGGGCAGACATGGACAATCTTTCCATAAAACACGAAACATTCAAGAAGATGCAGGTACATGCTCTGGTAACCGCCGGTGTGGAAAGCAATGCCATGCGCATGTCCAAAGATGAGGGACTCTATTATGAACCCGGTACCATCAACGTCATCCTCATGACCAATATGAAGCTGACCTCCAGTGCCATGACCCGTGCCATCATCACCGCAACCGAAGCCAAAACCGCAGCTTTATCCGATATGGACATCCGGAGCAGTTACGGTTCAGGAGGTTATCAGGCAACCGGTACGGGAACAGATAATATCCTGGTTGTAGAAGGTACCGGGGTACAACTGGATAGTGCCGGCGGCCATACCAAACTGGGTGAATTGATTGCCCGTGCTGTATACAAAGGTGTTCAGGAAGCCGTCGGCAAGCAGAACCGGCTGACCACATCACGTAATATCTTTCAGCGGCTCGAAGAACGTGATATAACCGTTTCCGGTCTGATTGGAACAGAAAAATGTGATTGTGGACGTGACCCAAACGTTTTTTCCGGTGCGGTTGAATCCCTGCTTCTGGATCCGCAATATGCTGGTTTTATTGAATCGGCACTATCTGTAAATGATGACTATAATAAAGGACTGATAAAAGACCTGACATCTTTCAGAGAGTGGGGTCAACACATCGCGGAACAGATTGCGGGCAGGAAGATTCATAAAATGAAAGACATCGTGGTGAAAGATACCCTGCCACCCGTATTGAAAATTGCATTCAATTCACTGCTGAATGGTATTTATTACCAGGAACAAACAGAATAAATGAAATCGATCCTTCAATGCATCATTGCTATTGCTTTTCTATTGCCAGGCCTTGCCCGGGGAGAATCCCTCTCCGCTCCACAAAGGATCGTTTCCCTGGGGCCGATCATTACGGAGATGATCTATCTGCTCAAGGCGGATCAACAGCTTATTGCCGATACTAACTATTGTATTGTACCGGATGATGCAAAAAACAAGGAAAAAATCGGTTCGATGATTGAGATGAATGTTGAAAAAATTGTAAGCATGCGACCCGATCTGGTGCTGGCCAGTCCACTCTCCAAAGAGAAGCAGCTTTCCATGCTGGAAAATTTAGGGGTGCGTGTTTGGCGCATCCCCAATCCAAAAACCTTTTTCGAAATCTGCCAACTGACCATGAACATGGGTGAGATTTTGGGTAAGGCAGAAAATGCCCGGAGTGTGATTGATACTGCAAAAAAAAATGTTGATGCGATTTTGTCTGTAACCCGGAACTTACCGAAAAAGAGGGTGTTTATGCAAATCGGCATCAAACCCCTTCACACCGCAAGCCGGGACACATTTCTCAATGAATATATTGAATATGCCGGAGGGATAAACATTGCCTCCCTGGAAAAAACAGGTGTATACAGCCGAGAAAAAGTGCTAAAGGAAAATCCGGATGTGATTTTCATTACAACCATGGGATCAGCTGAAACTGCCGGTGAACAGGAAAAGGAAACATGGATGCAGTATCCGTCCCTGAAAACCACAAAAAATAAGGAGATTTATGTCCTAGACTCCTATCTGGTATGCAGTCCTACTGTCGATAAATTTGCGAGGACCGTGAAAAAAATCGCACAGGTACTGCATCCTGAAATTGACGAACTGAAATGAAAAACAGAAAAGTAAAAAACTGGTTTCTGCTGCTGCTGATCCTGAGCCTCTTTTTGCTCATAGTATGTGTTCTTGCTATCTGTACCGGCAGTGCCGGAATTCCTGTTCGAAAGATACCGGATATTCTGATCAATGGAAAAGGCACCGTGGAACATAGCATTCTCTTCAGTATCCGGCTGCCAAGACTTATGTTGGCCCTATCCATCGGAGGGGCATTGAGTCTTGCCGGCGTTCTTCTCCAGGGAATGTTCCGGAATCCCCTTGTTGAACCCTATACGCTCGGTATCTCCGGCGGAGCCAGTTTAGGGGTATGCCTGAATATCATATTCAGATGGTATGTTGCACTGGGTGTTATCGCATACCCGCTTTCCGGCTTTCTGGGAGCTTTGCTGGTGATCGCAATTGTTTACAGCATCAGCATGAAAAAAGGAGATCTGAAAACCAACAACATGCTTCTCATCGGTGTGATGATCAGCTTTGTTTCATCATCGGTTGTCATGCTTCTCATGGCTATCTCCCGTAGCGAAGACCTGCACAGTATTATTTTCTGGATCATGGGTTCCCTGGATGAACCCAACATGATTCTGGTCAAAATAGCCGTGACAGTATACATTGCAGGACTGATCCTTTCCTACTTTTTCTGCCTGGATCTGAATGCCCTTGCCCTGGGAGAAGAGGAGGCGATTCATCTTGGAATTCAAACAGAATGGACCAAACGCTGTCTGTTTATCATCGCTTCAATCCTGACCGGAATGAGCGTATCTGTTGCCGGTATCATAATGTTTGTTGGATTGATTGTTCCCCATTTCATACGGATGACCATAGGCCAGGACCACAGGATTCTCCTGATCAGCTCATTTCTGGCCGGAGCGGCTTTCCTTACCGTTTGCGATGTGATTTCCCGTACCATCGTTGCTCCCCTTGAACTTCCCGTCGGTGTCATCACCGGTATCATCGGCGGTATCATTTTTATCTATGTTCTCAGCCGGAAGAAGGTTTCGCTATGACACAGGCAATCCTTGAAATCGACCATCTTTCCTGCGGGTACGGTGCCAAAACAATCATTCGTGATGTCAGTCTGAAAGTAGTTTCCGGTGAAGTTCTCAGCATTATCGGTCCCAATGGCTCCGGTAAAACCACTCTGCTCAAAGCCATTACCAATATTGTAAAACCTGAAAAAGGGAAAATCCTGTTTCAAGGACGGAATGTTCAATCCATTCCCCGGAATGAGCTTGCCAGGAAAGTGGCAGTTGTCGGACAGACTGTTGAACCGGCCATGATGACTGTTCAGGACTATATCCTGCTCGGCAGGCTGCCCTATTTCAAAAAATACCAGTTTATGGAAACCGGAAAAGATAGACTTCTGGCTCAACGATACATGGCATTGACCGATACCGATAAGTTGAAAGATCAATTGATGAGTCAAATCAGCGGTGGCGAGAGGCAACTGGCTTCCATTGCCCGTGCCCTTGTCCAGGAGCCGACGCTTCTTCTCCTGGATGAGCCGACTTCTCATCTGGATATCACGCATCAAGCCCAGATCCTCGGTCTGATTCACCGGTTGAATCAGGAACTTGGGCTCACGGTGTTGATGGTGGTACATGATCTCAATCTGGCCAGTGAATATTCCAGCCGGCTGGTGCTTCTGAACAAAAAAGATGGCCGTATCTACCGAACGGGAATACCTGAAGAGGTGCTTACGGAAAATGCGGTTAGGGATATCTATGATACACCGGTTATCATCAGGAAAAACCCCCTATCCGGAAAGCCATGTATCTTTCTTGCAACTCAAAACACAATATGAGGCTTTACAATGATTGAAATATTTAATGATGGCGGACCTGTGATGTATCCGCTCCTTGCTTGTTCCATCATCACCCTGACCGTGATTATCGAACGAACCTTTTTCTGGATCAAGGTAAGCATGAACTATCATCAGGATATAATCGATCAAATCCTTGAATTGAGTCAGAAAGCCGACTGGGAGGGAATTCGAAAAGTAGCCACTGGTTCCAAAAACTATATTGTCCGGACACTCGTAAGCGGTATACTTCACCGGGATTACTCTATGGTCAAAGCCATGGAATCCGCAGCTTCGGATGAAATCCGAAATATGCGACAATACATGGGTGTGCTGGATACCATGATCACGGTGGCGCCGCTTCTGGGGATTTTAGGAACCGTCATAGGCATCATCACTTCTTTTAATGTGCTTGGGGAGGGTATTGAAAATCCTCAGGCCGTAACAGGGGGAATTGCAGAGGCACTGATCACTACGGCTGCCGGCCTTATGATTGCGATCCCTACCGTATTCCCGTATAATTATTTTACTCTCAAGATTGAACAGGCCGCCTTATCAATCGAAAAATATGCAACCAGTCTTGAAATCATGTATGAAAAACTGGAAAGCCATTCAAAAAAGGAAGGCAAGGTTACGGAATGAAACTCACAGTTCAGACAGGAAAAAAAATCAGAATCGAGATGGTTCCCATGATCGATGTTATCTTTCTGCTTCTGGCGTTTTTCATCTACTCCATGCTCTCCATGGCGATACATCGCGGGATGTTTATCAACCTTCCATCTTCCTCTGTTGCAGAAATTGAAAAAAAATTGGTACTGTCCGTAACGGTAATGGCAGATGGTTCCGTATGGATTGACAAAACCCAAGTGCCCCTTGCAGACCTGACAAATATGTTACGCAAACAGGCAAAGGGGCATCATGATCCTGGTATCCTTCTTTTTGCAGATCGAACCCTTCCATACCAGAAGCTGTTTCTGGTACTGGACAAAATCAAACAGGCTGGTTTTGAAAAAATCTCTCTGCAGGCTGAGGCGGAAAGCAAATGAGGTGGCTTCTGGCTGCCATGTTGTCTTTTTTACTTCATGGCGTTTTTTTTACGATCCATTTTGACTGGATAAAAGCAAGACAGAAGTTGGGGCCAAAATCCCAAACCATTGCTGTAGAACTGTCCTACAAAAAACCGGAACGACCTTCTTTTGTTCTGAAGACACATCCGGTTTCAAAGCCACCTGAAAAAAAACATTCTCAAAAGATCGAAAAAAAGAACCCGGAAGCTGAACATATCGAGCAAAACGCATCCAGACCCATTCCGCTGGAAACGGCGTTGGTTCATGATGAAATACCATCTCAGATCGATGCTCGATCGAACCAGAAGGAATCCTCCGGTGATTTATCCGGACAGGATGTGTCAACCGGACAAGGTGTTGATGATCCCGGACACTTATCCGGTTCATCCGGACATAATACAGATAATAGCGTTTCAGCCGGTTATGGGGAGCATGAAGCAATTCCGGAATATAAGGACAATCCTCCTCCTGTATATCCCAGAATTGCCCGTCGAAAGGGATACCAGGGGACAGTCATCCTTGAGGTTCTGGTGAATCAGAATGGGAAGGTCGAGGATCTCCGGGTCTATCAATCCAGCGGTTATCCTTCCCTGGATGATGCAGCATCCACTTCGGTATTCCAATGGACTTTTCTGCCTGGAATGAAAGAAAATAAACCTGTTGAAATGTGGGTTAAACTGCCTGTGCGTTTTCAGCTACAATAAAATTCATCGCCTTTTTTAAAAAATGAGTTGTTTTTTTATACAATATATAGCACAATAAACCAATAATAAACACTATATACATACATGTTTGAATATACAAATTATAAACATTCAAAATAATCTCAAAGGGTTCCAAATGTCAGAAGAGCAAATCGTAAAAGATATCGAAGAAATGATGCAGGTTGTTCAAAAAGAAAAAGAAGAAATGATCAAAATGCTGGCCATGCTGGAAGCAGAAAATCAGGAAAATCCTTTTCCGGATCAAATAACCATCTCGATCAACAGGTAATATTCCGGATGATTTGCCCCAGTGTTGCGATCCCCTCTTCCATCCGTTCCAGAAAAGGATATCCGCAATTGATCCTGAGATAGCTTTTATAATGCTCGGATGCGGAACAGGCAACTCCCGGAAGAACCGCAATATTGTTTTCCATTGCTTTCTCAAACACGGATAAGCCATCAATACCTCCGGGAAGGCCAACCCATAAAAAGGTTCCGCCTTCCGGAATGGCCAACCTGGTGTTGTGAGGAAAATGTTTCTGGATTGCACACGCCATGCTGATCACTTGATGGTTTAATGCTTTTCGAAGCGATCGCAAATGACGGTCATACCCGCCGCTTTCCAAAAACCTTGCAAGGACAAACTGATCCAGGTTGGATGTGGATATGGAAACAACCGATTTCAATTTTTGTACCCGCTGACGAAATCTTTCATCTGCCAGAATCCAACCGATTCGCAATCCAGGCGCCAGTGTTTTTGAAAATGAGGAGCAGCTCAATACCAGCCCTTTGGCATCATATTTTTTTAAAGTACTCGGCCGTTTTTTCCCAAAATAGAGTTCCGCGTAAATATCATCTTCGATAATAGGAATGTCCTTCTGATTCAGCATTTCGACAATCCGCTTTTTTGAGGAGTCCGGCATCAATGCTCCCAATGGATTCTGAAAATTGGGCATAAAAAGACAGGCTTTAATCTCATTTTTGGCAATCACTTTTTCCAACTCTTCCGGGTCAACTCCATATCGCGGATCTGTCGGGACTTCCACGACATAGACCCCGAGCTCTTCAAGCAGGCGCAGTATAGTAAAAAAAGTGGGTGTTTCAATGGCAATCGTATCTCCGGACTTGACAACCGCCTGTAAAGACAAAGTCAGAGCTTCCATACATCCGTTGGTGATAATGACATCATCTGCATCTATTTCCCCGAAAATTCCAACTGTCCGTATGGCGATTTGACGCCTGAGCTGATAAGTGCCTCCGGTGGGAGCATACCCCATAAGTGTTTTCATCTCATTGGCGGTTATTCCTCTTATGATTCTTGAGAAATGCTTGTGGGGAAACAGTTCAGGGGATATGACCGATCCTCCCAGCGGTAAGATGTCAGGATTGCTGATCGCATTGTGGATCGATTGCGCAACAGAGGACAGATCAACCTTTTTGGGCATGGAACTCCTCTTGATAAATGCAGGCTTTCTCAGGATGGTTTGAGGAGGACTCACATAATATCCTGACTTTGGCCTGGCTTCAATCAGTCCCATGGCTTCCAGTTCAATATACGCCTTATATACCGTACTGATACTCAAACTCAGATGATGATGAAATTCCCTTATGGAAGGAAGCTTTTCCCCTGCTCGATACGTTCCGTTTTTGATCTTTGTTTCCAACTCACTTGCGAGTGATTCATACCGGAATAGTTGTTTTTGATTTTCCATTTACCTCCTTTGAGGAACAGAAATGAGAGTTTCGAATTTTTTGTCAAGATCCATACTAAAATTGATTCACACCTGTATCCTTTCCATATCAGAAAACGCTTTTTCATTGCATAAAAATCTCCGGTCATTTTTAAAACCACATTTCATCCACCTGACTATTTCCCTTTGCATTAACGCCCATTCATGATAAATTATAGATGTTTTTTTAATTTAATACAAAAACCTTACTTTCTGAACGACAATTCCCTTATATAATGAGGCTTCTCAAATATGGATATCATACCAAAAAATGATCGGGAACAAGCGATTCGGGTAAAACGGCAGTTGATGGCAGACCTTTTTTTTGGGATCTGTCTGATTGTTGTCTGGGTTTCAATGAACGCCAATTTGGTCTTCATGACCCAGATGCAGTTTGCGTTTTGGGTTATGATGCTTGGAGGGGGACAAGTTCTTTTTTATCTCGTGATTCGACTTGGCTGGAATAAAGGATTCAAAGACCCTAGCCTGACCATGGCCCAGATCTCAATTGCCCTGATCTGGGTGACCTATTTTATTTATTTTGTTTATGAAATTCGAGGTGCCAGCCTTATTTTTTATCTGCTTGTAATTCTTTTTGGAGCATTCCAATTCAATCGCATGGAATTTATCGTCGTATCCCTGATCGCAGCAGCAGGATATGGGTTTGTGATTTTCCTGGATTCGATGTATCCTCCGCCAAATTTTAATTTTCATCTGAATCTTGTTCAGCTTTTTATTCTTATCTCGGCACTATTCTGGCTTTCATTCATTGGAAGCTATCTCAACAATATGCGGGAAAAAATCAAAAGCCGTGGAGCAGAATTAAAAAAGAATAAATTCCGGCTGGAAGATGCGATTCTGGAAATCCGTTATAATGCTGAAATCCTGAACAACTCTTCTATCAGTCTTTCGAACATTTCAAACCTGATGTCGGCAGGAGCTCAGGATATGTCATCCAAGTCCAGGAGCGTCCTCACGGCCTTTGAATCCTTCAATGAAAACACTACAGCCGTAGCATCATCCATGGAACAGTTGACAACGAATGCAAACACGGTAGCGGCATCGGTTGAAGAAATGACAGGCACCATAAATGAAATCGCAGAAAATACCAATGAAACGCACAAGATTGCGCTGCAAGCCGTATCCTATTCAAACAGCACATTAAAAAAAGTTGACAAACTCGGGCAGGATGCAAAGAAAATTGGAAAAGTCACAGAAGCGATAAAGGATATCTCGGAGCAGACCAATTTGCTTGCTTTAAATGCCACAATTGAGGCTGCTCGGGCAGGAGAAGCAGGAAAGGGCTTTTCTGTTGTAGCAAATGAAATCAAAGAACTGGCAAAACAGACAGCAGCAGCAACTCATGAGATTAAAAAACAGATTGAAGATATTCAATCTGCTACCATAGATACAGTGACGGATATTCGACAAATTTCAAGTATTGTGAATGAAATAAATGAATTTGTTTCAACCATAGCTGCGGCTATAGAAGAGCAGTCCGCCACAACCAAAGAGATCGCCGGCAATATCGCTCAATCATCGTTTGGAATTTCTGAAATCAATCAAACCATTGCACATAGTTCGCAAACCGCAGAAGAGATGTCAAAAGCGCTTTCCGAAGTAAACCAGGCTGCAGGCGAAATTGCAAACAGCAGTTCTCAAACCAACAATAACGCGGATGAACTGATGAAGCTTTCAAACCAGCTTAATGATCTGGTTTTAAAATTTACGTCTCAATCCTAGCTACAGTTGGTCAAAGCCGGATAACCATATAGAATGATCATAAAAAAAACAATGGTTTTGTAACACTCCCCTAACAATCAACAACTGATTTGTTTTTTGGTCTTATGATATCCGGATATTCCCTGCTGATTTGTTGAAATATCCTTTTTTGCAGGGCAAGCTTTTTCATGAGTTCTTCTTTTTCCATAATCAGATATTGTAATTCCAAGGCTCTCTCCACTGTATTTCGAAAATCCAACATATCCCACGGCTTGACGATAAATTTGTATATCCCGGCTTCATTAACCGCTTTCATTGCCATCTCTGTTTCCGCAAAACCGGTTAACATGATCGTTATGATGTTCGGGTACTTTTTCTTTACAATTTTTAAGAATTCAACCCCGGATATACCGCCCATGCGCTGGTCGCTGACGATCAGATTCACTGGATGCTGAATGAGCATATCCAGGCCCTCTTCTCCGCTTTTTGCTGTAATCACTTTATAATTATATTTTTTCAGTGTATCCACTGCAAGGTCAAGAATGGCCTGTTCATCATCAACAATCAGAATGCAGTGTTTACCCATATAATGCCTCCATAATAATCCACAAGCTGCTTATCTGGAAATTCAATCAATTGTTAATATCCGCCCCAACCTCTTGATGGATAATCCTTTTGATATACGGAAATTTTTTTTCCAATTTTTGAAGTATGAGGTCATTTTTTTTGATTTCTTCCAGTAACCGTCTTTTTTCCATAATCATTCTTTTAAACTCCAGCCCACGAGAAATATTGATTCTTAACTCAAAAGAATTCCAGGGCTTATGAATAAACCGATATACACCGGCTTCATTTATCGCCTGTAAGGTTGTATCAAGATCCATCTGATCCGCCAACATAATCGTTACAACATCAGGATACTCTTTTTTTACAATCTTTAAAAAGTCCAGACAGGCCATATCTAGAATGGACTGATCCGCCAATACAATATCAATAGGGCTGTTCCTTAATCTGACAAGACCCTCATCACCATTTTTTGAAAAGATTATGTCATAACTTATCGTTCCCAGGGCGTTTTCAATGATCCTGAGAACATTATCTTCATTGTCAACAACCAGAACAGTTGCTTTTCCCATTTTGTAAAAATCCTTGTCAAAGTATCCTATATGCTGGCAATCCATGCTTGAAACATTTGAAAAGGCCGATTATCGAATCACTTATGGCTTCTTTAGATTGCCTGAAAGTCAGATAGATTCTTGCAGGTTGTAATTTGAAAAATTGTCATTTTTTTGAATGGTATCCAATTATAAAAAATCTAATTCCGAAACTCAAGCTAAGATTTTTATGGTTAAAATATTCTAAAATCTATTCTAGGGATTGACATAAACTTTATGATCCATTAAAAAATACGTGTAACTTTAATGATCAAAATAATCTATTTTTCATGAAAAATCGTTTAATCTCAATCTCCTTTCTTGTCTTCATCGCACTTTCCTCTGTCTTTTTTTTTCTCATTGCCCTTATCATATGGGCTTTCACAGTTGCATTCGATCCCTGCCTCAGACTGCTTCACCTGCTCACCTGTTTTTGGGGATCCATGTACATCTGGATAATGCCGGCCTGGTCTGTCTCAGTTTCCGGACGGGAAAACTACAGAAAAAATACGAAGTATATGATCGTCTCCAATCACCAATCCCAGCTGGATATTCTGGTTGCCTTCAGTCTGTTTTTCCATTTTAAATGGGTTTCCAAAGCAGAAGTATTTAAGATCCCCCTGATCGGATGGAACATGTATCTCAATAACTATATCAAGCTGAAACGAGGTGACAAGGAAAGTACAAACAGAATGATGGCAGACTGTGAAAAAATGATCGATCAGGGCAACTCGATCTATTTCTTTCCAGAAGGAACGCGATCCAAGGATGGAACTGTCAAGCCTTTTAAAAAGGGTGCATTTGTACTGACCAAAAAAAAGAACCTGCCGATTTTACCCATAGCGATTATCGGCACAACCAATGCGCTGCCAAAACACAGCCTGAACTTTCATGGTTTTCATAAGATTCAAATTCATGTGCTTGAAGAAATACCGTATGAAAGCTTTTCAGAACTTCCGGAAAATGAAATCGCTGAGATGGTCAGAGTTAAAATCGCCCGATATGTTATGGACCACCAATCGATTTAACGCGTTTATGAATCTCGATTTCTTGTAAGGGGCCGGTGGGCAGCTTCATCTTATCTCACCCACCGGACCTGTTACATATTTATCCATCAAGCTTTTACATAAATCCCTTTACTGATGCTCCGGATCAAATTTCGATTCTTTGCCTTATAAATAATATTTGCAATTTTTTTGTCATCAAATCCGGTTTTTTCTTTGATTTTTGATGTGTCTATGCCCTGTTTGCTTCTGGATATGATTTGTATTACCATATCAAAAGCCGTTGCCGAATCTGCTGCTTTTTTCCCAGCAGTGGTTTTTTTCCTGGCACTTTTCTCTGAAACATCTTTTTTCTTTGAAAGCCCGTGAACTGCTGAACCTTCAACTGCCTTAATCGCTTTGTCAAGTTGGTTGTTAATTAGCCTGATGCCCTTTACTACAAGCTGTAAATCAATTTTCATTTTTTTCATAACCTCAATTCCCTCCTTTTTCAATTGGCTACCATGATCAGGAATTCTCACATTCACTTCATATATTTAAAGCTGACCCAGCATCACACGCATGCAATGACTACATGGAAACTGAAGACATCATATACTAACAGGGATTCCATTTGGTTTTGAGATTATTTCGAATTCACCATACATCATTTATGAAAAATAAGAAAGTGTTAATAAAAGGAAAATTCAATATTGTAAACCGGTTAAAAAAATCTACCCTACCTTCTGTTAAAAAATCACGAAATATCGCGTGATCGTATCAGAAGCAATGGCCTGTCAACAGCTTGAAGTATTCCGGCAGCCACACTCCCGTAAAAAACACGGGAAAGTCCGCTCCTGCCATGACTTGCCATTGCAATCAGGTCAACATTTTCGCTCTGAGAAACTTCGATAATGATATTCACAACAGAGCCTATCAACGATCGCTTGTGGGTTATGATTCCAGACTCTCTGAATTCGCCTTCAATTCCGGAAAGGTACTCCAATGCCTCTCCCAACTTCCGATTACTCTCCCCCTGACTTTCCTCGACAAGAATTCCCTTATAGCCGTCACTAACAATAATCGGTCTTATGACCTGAAGAAATATAACTTCCGAATTGTTTACCTTGGCCAGATTTTTCACATGAGGAAGAATCTTTTCTGCACGGCTCGATCCATCCAACGGCACAAGTATTTTTTTATACATTTGTCACCTCCTTCTTAAACTTCTGGAGTTCTTCAAAAAACCGGGTTATCATCATCTATCCACCTGGGAGATTAACATCTTGTTATATTAAAGGAAAAAATTATTATTCCACCGCTCATCAATAATTTACAGTTTATCGGTAACTCATCATTGTGTCAAGAATTTAAAGATGTTATAAGAAAACAAATTGATGTTCTTCTTTCATATTTAACTCATTGCTTCTATCAGATTTTTACCATTTTTAACGTAAAAATTTTCATCGGAAAGTGAAAGGGGGTGAGGATGTAAAGAAAAAAAGCATTATTGAATTGCTATGTGTCGATAAAACTTTAACTGTTCATCAACAACTTATACTGACATCATGAGGATAGGAAAAAAAAATGAAAAAAGCGCTGATTCTACTTTGTTGTGTGAGTCTTCTAACTGTTTGCGGTTGCGGTAGTGATAGTGCTACACCTGAAGATTTTGGTAAAAATTATATTCAGAAACAATTTAAAGGTATTCCATGCAGCTTGGAGGATCTGGATTTCACAGTTACGGAAGAGGAAGATAACAAAGCCACTGTTACGATCGAAGGGGACATTAAATACAAAGAAACCCTGTGCCTAGAAAAAAAA
>CAYTGW010000066.1:2895-18298 GCA_964437395.1 uncultured Desulfocicer sp. | reverse complement strand
GTGGCCGAAAAAGATACTGGAACGCTTTGCCGTGTCCCATCTTTCGCTGCCTCCATCCACCATATTGTCCACTTTCATTCGCATGGCGGAAGCTGTATCGGAAACCCGGCGTTTACTTCAACAATATATTTCCGATCATCCGGAATTCATGGAGATCGGCGAACGAATGCTTATGGCTTGGGAGGAAGGGGTTAATGGGCTAACCAGGTCCACGAAATAATGTTGTCAGCAAAATCAGAGCAATGCAAAAAAATTTCTATTGTTATTCCCTGCTGGTTTGGTTATTAACAAAGGTATCCAGGCAGGTGCTCTCTTCCAAAAGGTTGGAAATCGTAACCTTCATCAAGGTGTCTCTTAATTGATTTCTTGCTTTTACCCAGACTTTGTGAACGGAACACGTCGGGCTCCTTAAGCACGAACTCGGTCGAAAGACACATTCGTTGAGAAATATCACACCGATTTCAGCCTCCACTACGTCCAAAAGTGTAAGTCGCTCAGGCGGCACTTTTAACCGCAACCCCCCCTTTGCTCCCTGAACAATTTCTATAATACCTATCTTGGCGAGGTTTTGTGCAATTTTCCCCAGGAATTGATGGGGAATCTCCATTGCCTTGGCAATCTCTTTTCTGTTTGCAATGACGCCTTGATTTTGCTGTGCAAGATATATAACACATCTAACACTGTATTCACTGGCTCGTGTTAATCTCATGAAATTACATCGCTCTCAATTAATTGTGATAATATTTGTCCTAATTAAAAAATGTATCTGTTTTTGTCAACTCTTTTTTTTTAAACTCAGAAAGGATGTAGATGGAAAAATGATGCTGTTCTATCGATATTTGCATAGCGCTGCCGCCTACCGTAAAAAAAAGCGATAGAGCTATTTGTGGCATGGTTGGATATTTGGGATTTCTCCTGGGTTTGTCCTTGATTTTGTGAACATGGGATATTCTCTTCGTTGATTTTGATCTTCTTTTTTCCGTGTCATCGATTCCGAGGCTGCCTTCGGTAATTCCATATCAACGGGGTGACACATTGATGAACAGGTAAGTCCCATGCTGGCAAATGGCGTGCATAATTCAATATGGAAAAAACTCTTGACGTCAATTGAGAAGTTTTATATGGGATAAATATGATCTTATATATCATATTTGGTGAAATTATGCGTTTAATGAAAGCTGTTGAATATGCAATATAAACGAATTAAGCCGGCAAATTTATTTTATATATGAGGAGGAAGTATGGATGTAGTGATGCTTTCAAGGCTGCAATTTGCAGCCGCTACCATGTTTCATTTTCTGTTTGTCCCTTTGACACTGGGGTTGTCTGTTCTGGTTGCCATTATGGAAACCAAATATGTCAAGACAGGGGATGAAATTTACCTTCGAATGACAAAATTTTGGGGCAAGCTGTTTCTGATCAACTTTGCTCTGGGAGTTGTTACGGGCATTACCCTCGAATTTCAATTCGGAACCAACTGGTCAAGGTACTCTGCATATGTGGGGGATATTTTTGGCTCGCTTTTGGCCATCGAAGCTTCTGTAGCCTTTTTCCTTGAATCAACCTTTATTGGCATCTGGATATTCGGGTGGCAAAAATTATCTAAAAAGGCGCATGCCATTGTCATGTGGTTGGTTGCTGCGGCAGGGAACACTTCTGCAGTCTGGATTCTTACAGCAAACGGATGGATGCAAAATCCGGTTGGGTTTGCCATCAGGGACGGCCGGGCAGAACTGGTTGATTTTTCTGCGGTGGTTTTTAACAAGTTTGCGATTCTCGAAATTCTACATACTATACCGGCAGGATTTGTTTTAAGCGCGTTCTTTGTCATGGGCATCAGTGCATATCATCTTTTGAAAAAACAGCATATTGATTTTTTTACCAAATCGTTTCGTATGGCCCTGGTTTTCGGCCTGATTTTTTCTATTTCTCTTGCTGTTACAGGAGATATGCATGGTGTGAATGTTGCCAAGACCCAGCCTGCCAAGCTGGCTGCTATGGAAGCTCACTGGGAAACGACCACCAGAGCTCCTGTTCATCTTTTTGTTATTTCTGATGAAAAAAATGAGGAAAATAAGATTGAACTCGGTTCCATACCCGGCCTTCTTAGCTTTTTAGGTTTTCATGACATCAATGCCGAGGTCAGGGGGCTTAAGGATTTCCCCAAAGATGAAAGACCTCCGGTCTGGATCTCACTGTTTTCTTTTAGGGCCATGCTTGCGCTGGGAATTCTGTTCCCGCTTTTAACCATTATCGGTTGGTTTAAGCGCAACCGTCTGGTTGAAAATCCGGCTTATCTAAAAGTGATGCTCTGGTCTATTCCATTACCATATATTGCGTGTGAAATGGGATGGGCTCTGGCCGAGGTTGGACGTCAGCCTTGGATTGTTTATGGACTGCTGAAAACCTCGGATGCTGCTTCTCCAGTGGCAGGTTCACAGGTTCTGATATCTCTGATCGCGTTTGTTCTGGTTTATGGGCTATTAGGTGGAGTAGGTTTTTATCTGATGGTGAAAAATGCCAAAGAAGGCCCCAAACCTGCTCCCAAGGCTGGGCATGAAGCTGCTGTTGAACGGGCTACTGCTTAAATAGGAAGTTTTACAAATGAAAATACCTTTATTCTTAAAACATTAATATTTAATTATATTTGGGGGTAAACATGGTGCTGCAAACAATATGGTTTTTTTTATGGGGCCTGCTATGGGCGATATTCTTCATGACGGACGGATTTGATTTCGGGATCGGAACGCTCTACCCGTTTCTCGGAAAAAGTGAAGAAGATAAACGGATCATGATCAATTCATTAGGGCCGCTCTGGGACGGGAACGAGGTCTGGCTGATTACCGCCGGCGGGGTGACATTTGCCGCATTTCCTACCGTATATGCCGTTATGTTTTCATCCTTGTATTCGGCATTAATGCTTATACTCTTTTCTCTGATTTTGCGCGGTGTTTCTTTTGAGTTTCGAGGCAAGGTGGATGACCCACGCTGGCGAAAAATTTGGGATGTATGTATTTTCATCGGCAGCTTTGCACCGGCTCTCCTCTTTGGCGTTGCCTTTGCCAATATTTTCCAGGGGATTCCCTTTGATGAAAATGGGTTATACCGAGGGACCCTTTTTACACTTTTAAATCCGTACGGACTTCTTGGCGGTGTACTTTTTGTATTGCTTTTTCTTGTTCATGGTTCCTTGTGGCTTGCGATCAAAACAGAGGGTGATCTTCATAACAGGGCAACGATCATTGCCAACAAGCTTTGGCCGCTTGAAGTAGGTGTGGCTGTGATTTTTTTGGTCGTCAGTAAGTTTTCCACGCGCTTGTATGATAACTATTTGGCCCATCCGGCCTTTTTTCTTGTTATCCTCATAACGGTCTTGGCCCTTTTGGGGATTAAAATATTTTTGGCTAAAAAAGCCTTTTTCAAGGCTTGGTTCTCTTCCGCACTTGCCATTGTCGGGGCGACTTTTTACGGCGTTATCGGACTCTATCCCAACCTGTTTCCATCGAGCATTGATACCCGGTTCAGCCTTACGGCGCATAACGCATCTTCAAGCCCCCTTACACTGAAGATAATGTTGATCGTTGTTATTATATTTATTCCTGTTGTACTTGCTTACCAGATTTGGACATACAACTTATTTAAAGGTAAAATAACCGCAAAGGATATGACATATGAAGAATTTTATTGATATGAATATACTTTTCTCACGGTTTTTGACCGAAATGCTATAGGAACGAGATGGATATTGGTGGATAAAATAATAAGGCAAACCAATTGAAGATACACTCTGAAATTCAACTTTTCCAAAAGAGGGCTAAAAACGATGGCGTATATGAATTGGGATAACAGTTTCAGTGTTGGGGTTGAAGAAATTGACGCACAGCATAAGAACCTCATAAATATATTCAATAAATTTTATTATCGTATTGAGAGTGATGATAAAAAAGCGCTTGGACGGTTGCTGGCTTCTCTTGTCGAATATACCGTTTACCATTTCGCTACTGAAGAAAAATATATGAAAAAGTTTAATTATCCTGACGCAGAAAACCATATAAAAGAACACCAATTGTTTACGGAAAAAGTGGCAGATGTAAAGAAGCGCTTCGATAGCGGTATGCTTATACCCCTATCAACAACAGACTTTTGAAATTGGCTCCTGTGATAAAAATATAAAAAAAATCTCGAACTTGTAAAAGCTATGATTGATCTGACATCGGCTGTAAGCCCATTATTAGGACTGAAATGCATAGGCATTTAATAATAAAAGGAGAAAAGACAATGTCGTTAATTCAATGGAATGATAGTTTTAGCGTCAACGTTGTTGAGATCGACATACAGCATCGGAAGCTTATTGCGATGATCAATGATCTGAGTGATGCCATGCGCCAGGGAAAGGGCAAGCATATTATGGGAAAAATCGTTAAACAACTTTTTGAATACACTGAGATACACTTCAGGACGGAAGAAAAATATTTCGATCAATATGGATATCCTGAGGCCAGGAGTCACAAGAAAGAACATTCAGATTTTATAAGAACGGTTGATAAGTTCAAAAATGAGTTCGAAACAGGCAAGCTGACTCTGTCCATTGCAGTAATGAATTTTTTAAGTGATTGGCTCCAAACGCATATCATGGGAACGGACAGAAAATACGGGCTCTTTTTTAATGAGAAAGGATTGAAGTAGATAGATTATGATCTTCTATTTAAATCGATTTGCGTGGCTTGCCTGTTATGAATGCACAAAAAAAGGGCTCGCAGCGTGTATTCTCTGCAAACCCTTTAAATTTATGGCGCGCCCGGAGGGATTCGAACCCCCGGCCTACGGATTCGAAGTCCGGTGCTCTATCCAGCTGAGCTACGGGCGCCTGATGTAGAACCATTTTTCAATCGGAAAGGTCTGAAATGGTTTGTTTGTTGTATGGGGTGAGTGACGGGACTTGAACCCGCGGCAACCAGGGCCACAACCTAGTGCTCTGCCAACTGAGCTACACCCACCATAGTAAGGTTCTCTGTTTACCAGATTGCCGGCTTCATTTCAAGCAGTTTTATGTGGATCTGGATTATTTTCACCGGATGATGACAGGCCTTGTTGTTAGGTCAAGGTTTTGTGCAGAGATACGAAAAGGCAGGTTTGATCCGATTGAAAAAAAGTTGGTGTTGACCAATTTTGGCATCTATATTATCTATTATTTATCCAAATGGTTACTGTTATGACCGAACGGTTGTCCGGTTTTTTCTATATTTTTCTGCAATATTTTGGTAATGCTTTCAGTTACAGAAAGTTTTGTTTGTGTGGTCCGAAACCGGTTGTCAACAGGCTGGTTTGATTCGCAGATGGTTTACAACAAAAGGGGTAATCGATTGGATCGGTTTCATGTTTTTGGGGTTCGGGCAATTCTGGGCATTGTGCTTGCCGTGGTGTTATCCCGTTTTTTTTACCCGGACACGAACATTATTTATATAATTGCACTGGGTATTTTCCTGGTCGGGATGGCCTATTTTTTTGAATATCTCAGGGAGAATAAGAAAAATCACTGACTGGAATCAATTATTGCAATTTTTTTTTTCAGGATAGCAGCAGGAGTTTTTTTTGAAGCAGATCATCTTAGGAACAGCAGGTCATATTGACCATGGTAAAACCAGTCTCATCAAAGCGCTGACCGGAACGGATACAGACCGGTTAAAAGAGGAAAAGGAGCGGGGAATCACTATTGAACTGGGATTTGCCTCGCTTACGCTTCCCAGCGGCCAGCATCTTGGAATCGTGGATGTTCCGGGACATGAAAAGTTTGTCAGGAATATGGTTGCGGGCGCGACAGGGATTGACATGGTGGTAATGGTGATCGCGGCGGATGAGGGGATCATGCCCCAGACCCGCGAACATATGGAGATTTGCACCCTGCTGAGTATCAGACATGGGTTGATTGCCCTGACCAAAAATGATCTGGTGGATGAAGAGTGGCGTGAAATGGTCAAGGAGGATATCATCCATTTTGTTGAGGGAACTTTTTTAGAGGATGCGCCTATCATCCCGCTATCTTCCGCTACTGGGGAGGGCCTTCCGGATTTGCTGAATGCTCTGGATGAAATATCATCAAAGATTCCGGCACACCAGTTGAGCGGGCTTTTCCGGCTTCCGGTGGACAGGGTTTTTTCAATGAAAGGTTTTGGAACCGTAATCACCGGGTCACTGGTTTCCGGAAGTATTAATGTAGGGGATACCATTATGGTATATCCAAGTGGTGTTACGTCCAAGATACGGGGTTTACAGGTTCATAATCAGAGCGTGGAAAAGGCTGAGTCCGGAATGCGCACCGCTATCAATTTTCAAGGTCTGGACAAGGCGTCTGTCAACCGCGGTGATGTTCTGGCACTTCCGGGCAGTTTAAAATCCAGTTATATGATTGATATCCAACTGAATTTTCTTAAAAGCAATGAAAAACCCATGAAAAACCGTACCCGGGTGCGATTTCATTCCGGAACCAGCGAGATTATGGGCAATCTGATCCTTCTGGACCGGGAAGAACTGATGCCGGGAGATTCAATCGTCGGCCAGATTCGGCTGGATACACCGGTTACGCTTGTCAAGGATGACCGGTTTGTGATCCGGAGCTATTCTCCGGTGCGAACGATCGGTGGCGGACACATCCTGAATCCGATTCCAGTGAAACACAAACGGTTCCGGGAGGAGATTGTTACGGGCCTTGCAGGTCTTGCGGACAGCGATCCGGCTGATGTGATTGCCTTTCATGTAGAGCAGTCCGGATATGCAGGCCTATTGTTCAGCGATCTGAAACTGATGACCAATCTGCCGGAGAAGCCGCTTCAGAATGCGATTTCAACCCTTCTGGCCGGCAGGGTATTGGTACAGATCGACAAGGAAAACCGGATTTTTATTCATCGGGACAACATCGACAGCTTGGTTGCGGAAGCAATTCAACAGCTTAAAAACTATCATGAAAAAAATCCATTAAAAGCCGGGATGTCCAAAGAAGAGTTGAAATCAAAGCTTCCATCTTCCATGGATGGAAAGTTGTTTACCTTGTTGCTGAATTATATGAAGAAGTCCGACAACATTATTCTGGAAGAGGATTTGGTTCGGCTTTTTTCTTTTACCGTATCCATGAAAATCGATCAGGAAGATGTGAGCCGGAGGATATTAGCTGTTTATCAGAAAGACGGATTGACACCACCCTATTTTAAGGATTTGAGTGAAACATTGAATATCCATTCTTCCGTAGCCAAAGATGTTCTCATGCTTCTGGTAGAGCAGGGAAAGATCACGAAAGTAAAAGAGGATCTGTTTTTTTCAAAACAGGCGATAGAGGATTTAAAAAAACGGCTGGTGGATTTTTTTAAGACCAAGGATGAACTGACAACACCGGAATTCAAGGAAATTGCAGGCGTATCCAGAAAATATCTTATTCCGCTGATTGAATATTTTGATTCAAAGAATGTAACCATACGGGTAGGAGACACCCGCAGATTGAGAAATGGGTAAGGTATATTTTACTAATCAACAGCAATAACCGCATGGAGTAATTATGGAAAATCAAGGAAACATGAATCGGGAAAGGGCAGGCGCAATTGGAATCGGTGGTTTTGCCACAAAGCAGGTCATTGTCGGGATTTTACTTCTTGTGGTTGTTATTTTTGTGAGTGGTTTGATTCTGGGATTTTTCCCCAGGCTGGATGGCTCAACAAAAGTTGATGAAGATCTTGCTTCTTCAGATACGTTGACCCGGGATACTGGGGACCATCAAAATCTTTCTGATAAAAAAGCACTAGATACTCCTACAGCCGTCAAAACGGAAGGACATGGAGAGAAGGCTGCTGATTCCAGGAAAACCGTACAACAATATGTTGTCTCAACAGAAAAGGATATGTCCGCTGAGGTGCCCACAGGTATTACATTTGTTGAGGCAACGATGGGGCCTCTTCGCTATGAATTGTCGGATCGGTTCTGGGGGTGGCGACCGAACGATATTTTCAGTTTCGTAACCGACAATGTCAATAATTTTCAGTTGGGAGTGATTGAGGTAACAAGACGCACGGTTGAAAAACTGACGGATAACATTTCCCGAACCGGTGCAGCTTCTTCTTTTGATAAGAATCTGGAAAATGCAAGAAGCACCTGTTTTGTCATTGAGGCGGAAAGCTTGATATTCCCGTCTTCAGAAGGAAGATATAAGGATGGTCTGGAAGAACTGAAGAAATATGCAGAGAAATTGAAGAAGAAGGAAGCCCGGTTTTTCACAAGGGCGGACAACCTCATTCCGCTTCTCCGGGAGTATGAGAATCTTCTGGGAAGCTGTGATGAGAATCTTGTGAAAATGCGGGAAGAGGATGGAAGCAAGGTCAGTTTTTTCAAGGCAGATAATTATTTCTTTTATGCCAGGGGGGTTGCCCATACCTTGATTCCAATTCTGGAAGGCATCGAGAAAGATTTTTATCCAACCCTTGATCGGCGAAACTGTCTGAAAGAGCTTCGTTATGCCATAGAATCCTGCGAACATGCGATTCATATTTCGCCGGTTATTATTCTGGACAGTGATCTGGGCAGTGTTTTCGCCAATCACCGTGCCAATATGGCGGCACATATCAGTCATGCCCGTTATTATATTGAAGTGCTGATCAAAACCCTATCAACATGATTCCTTGCAGGTCATGAAATATCATGATTGAGGAACATATCGGCAATGCTGTCCAGAAAAAGCATGCCGGATGGTGTCAGGAAACAGCGATCCTTTTTTGTTTGAAGCAGCTGTTGGTTTTGTAAGATTTTTATGGTGCTGGAAAAGACAGTGTCAAATTGTTTGCCGAAGCGCTGGTAAAACTCATCCATGGAAAGACCCTCTGTCTGACGCAGGCCAAGATAAATGAATTCAATGATCTGCTGCTCTCTGTTCAGAATCTCCATATTCTCCAGTGGCAGTTTCTGCTGTCCGAGATTCTCGATATATTTTGCAACCGATCGATGGTTCCAGGATCGTACATGATTTGAATAGGAATGGGCAGAGGGTCCGATCCCGATGTAAGGATGAAACTGCCAGTACTTCCGGTTATGCCTCGAATACAGGTCGATGGATCGGGCATAATTGGCGATTTCATATTGCACATATCCGTGCTGTGACAGAAATTTTTGGGTGATTGAAAACAGTTCTCCTGTTTTTTCGTCATCAAGAGGCGTAAACTGATATTTTCGGCGTTTCTGATCAAGAGGCGTGTTCGGTTCATACGTCAGGATATAGCACGACAGGTGTTCCGGGGAAAACAGAAGTGCCTGGTGCAGATCCTTACGCCATGATTCTCCGGTCTGGTCCGGAAGACCAAAGATCAGATCCAGGCTGATATTGGAGAAATTTGCACTGCGTGCAGCATGGATGGTGTTTTTTGAATCCTCAGCCGTATGAATCCTTCCCAGAAATCGGAGATTGCTCTCCGAAAAAGACTGAATACCGATGCTCAACCGGTTGATCCCCATACCCTGGTACTCTTTCAGATCCGATACATCAACGGTTCCCGGGTTGATTTCCAGGTTGATTTCCGCACCCGGAAGTATGGCAAAACAGTCGAGGACGGTTTCGAGGATTGTCCGGATTCCGGAAGGTTTCAGCGAAGAAGGAGTTCCGCCGCCGATATAGATAGTATCAAAGGAAAGGTCTGTTTTATTCCGGAGCCGGATTTCCGTCTGAACCGCATGAAGGAAGTCATTGGAAAGAGTCAGATCTGTAATGGAATAGAAATCACAGTACAGGCATTTCCGGATACAAAAGGGGATATGGATATAGATCCCCCCGTGATGTTGATTGAAAGATTGGATTATTTTGTTTTTTCTCCAAGGGAAATTCCAAGTTCAAGGGCGTTCCGGTTCATTTGAATCGAATTGGCCGGCAGTCTTTCTTCAAGTATCTTCAGGATGGATTCCGGCTTGACGATATTTCGAAGGCTGATTAATGCTCCGAGCATGCAGATATTGAGAACAACCGGGTTCCCGATTTTTTCCATAACATGATTATACATGGGCAGTTCGATCTGCTTTGCATCCACCTTTCGTTCAGTGGTCACATATCGTGTATCGGTGAGAAGCAATCCGCCCGGGCGGATGATGGGAAAAAATTTATTATACGCCGCCTGCGTAAGACATACCAGAACGTTGGGCTGGGTTACCTTGGGGAAGTGGATCTCGGAATCGGAAATGATGACATCGGACCGTGCGGCTCCTCCCCTGGCTTCCGGGCCATAAGCCTGGGATTGCACTGCAATCAACCCTTCGAATATGACAGCCGCCTCTGCAAGGATTACCGATGCCGTGATCACCCCCTGGCCACCGGAACCCGACATGACGATTCTGCATTTTTCCATACCTATTTTCCTTTTACAGCCTTTTGAATAATTTTTTTATACTCACTGCAGTACTCCGGCATCTCTTTTTCAACAAAAATACCGCGTTCAATAAGATCCGGATTTTCCCGGCTTTCTTTTGAATTAATCGGGGTAGTGATGTTTTTATAATTTTCCATCATTTCTGCGGCACTGCCTTCCTTGTTTTTTCGTCCGAAATACGTGGGGCACTGGGTCAGAACTTCTACCACGGAAAATCCCTTATGCTGAATGGCCTTTTGTATGATATCGATCATCTGCTTGGCATGATAGGTCGTGGCTCTGGCAACAAAGCTGGCTCCAGCAGCCATGGCCAGTGAAACCGTGTCAAAGGCATGGTCGATGTTGGTATAGGGTGCTGTTGTGGCCAGCTTTCCGTAACCGGTAAGCGGGGAGAACTGTCCGCCTGTCATTCCATAGATCCGGTTGTTCATGATGATGGCTGTGATATCGATATTCCGTCTGGCTGCATGGATGAAATGATTTCCTCCGATCGCCAGCGCATCGCCGTCTCCCATGGGTACAATGAGATTCAGATCCGGGCGGCTCATTTTTACGCCGGTAGCAAATGCCAGCGCACGACCATGAATGGTGTGAAGCGTATGAAAATCGACATATCCGGATATGCGGGCAGAGCATCCAATACCGGAAACCATGACAATATCATTTTTCTCCAGTGCAAGGTTCTCAATGGCCCGGAGCATACAGTTTAAAACCGTACCATGCCCGCATCCCGGACACCACATGTGAGGGAAAAAACGCTCCCGCAGATATTCTTTGATCGCCATTTCAGACCCCCTTCCCCTGAATCAATCGGAGGATATTCCGGATATCCGTAGGGGTGATAAACGCCCCGTCAATCCGGTTGGCCAGAAAAACTTTCTCCGGGTCCTCAACTGCGATTTTTACCTCCCGGAGGATCTGGCCCATATTCATTTCAACAACAAGGACATGTCTGGCATTGGCACATTTTTCCCGGACTTTTCCATAGGGAAAAGGCCAGAGGGTTTGCAGTTCCAGAAGCCCCAGCCTTTCTCCGCGGTTTCTTCTGTTATTGACCAGATGAAGAGCAGACCGGGCAGATGATCCATAAGAAACCAGGATGGTCGTGGCATCTTCCAGATAATACTCTTTGTATTTTGCAATCAGGTGTACATTGTTGCCGATTTTGTCCAGAAGGTGGCGGAGAAGCCCGTGAACAATCTGGGGATTATCTGTGGGAAAGCCCCACATGTCATGAAACAGTCCGGTTACATTATACCGGTGAATACCTCCAAAATCAGACATGGGCAGGCGGCCATCTTCCCTGGGAAGGTATGGATGATAATCCACACCTTGTTTAACAGAAGTTTTCAGTCGGCTCACAAGCGGGATTTTACCGGGATTGGGGATATGAAGTCTTTCCCGCATATGACCGGTAATTTCATCCAGCATCAGAATAACCGGTGTTCGATAGGTTTCCGCAAGATTGAAAGCTTCGATTGTGATATCAAACAGATCCTGGTGATTGGAAGCGGTAAGAGCGATAATGGCATGATCACCATGGGTTCCCCATCGTGCCTGGTTAATATCTCCTTGGCTGGCATGAGTTGGCAGTCCTGTGGATGGGCCGCCTCTCTGAACGTTCACGATTACACAGGGAATTTCCGTCATGATTGCATAACCCAGTGCTTCCTGCATCAAAGAGAATCCCGGGCCACTCGTTGCAGTCATCACTTTATTTCCGGTCAGAGAAGCTCCGATGATCGCACAAAGAGAGGCAATCTCATCTTCCATTTGAAGAAATTTTCCTCCGATCTGTGGAAGCCGGACAGCCATGTGTTCTGCAATTTCGGTTGAAGGCGTAATGGGGTATCCGGCAAAAAAATCAAGTCCGGCATATAACGCCGCCTCCACACACGCTTCATTTCCCTGGACAAATTTGATTTGGTTTTTCATGTCAATGATCCTTGAGAGAATCGGTAGGTTTGTATTTCATGCTCTATTCATCTTCTGTCTCAACATCAATGGCAAGATCCGGGCACCTCAGTTCACAGAGTTTGCAGCATATGCAATCCTGAGGACGGGCTGCAAAGGCTTTATCCTTGTCATCCAGTTCCAGTACCTTTTCCGGGCAGAAATGGACGCAGATTCCGCATCCTTTGCACCAGTCCTGCCGGATATGCAGTTTTTTCAGTTTTGGTTTCCCCATGGAGGATTCCTTTTTCGGGCATGTATTCTGATGATCTGTGTATAGAATTTACGATAGTCGCTCTGGTTGATGAAGCCTAACACGATTATGTGTGGGTTTCAAAAGAAAAATAAGCAAGTTATATAAAACGCTTCATGATTTCGTCGATCATGGCATCCACGTTGTCAGGAGTGATGCCCATTCGTTTGCATGTCTGCTCTGTCCGGGAATAGGCCATGCTGTTCTCAATATCTTTCAGCCGGGAAAACTGCCCCAGTCTTCTGCCGACCTGATAGATCATCTGGCGTTCCGGAGTCATGCCCAGAAATTCATTCAGTACATTCAGCATTTTTTCTTTTTCCTCCGGAAGACGCCCTTCAATCTCTTCAAACAGGTTCAGGATATGGTCACTTTTGATGGTGCTGGTAATCCCAGAGAGGGTCTGGATGAACAACCGGATCTCCTCTGCCATCATAATATCCGTGCATTTTTCAAAGTTCCCTTTCTCGTACTCATGATACAACTCCACATGATTGGGGATGGCCAGCGTGCGAAGCCGGATAAACTCCGGATTGATCCGGTTCAGTGTTTCAGCAGTTTCAATTGCATGAATTCTGGAAAGTTTTTTTCCGCCCAGGCCCGGCATGACATACTCGGAGAGCTGGATTCCGGCATTTTTTACCTTGATCCCGGCTTTGATATGAATTTCCTGCGCGGCGCCCTTTTGAACCATTTTTAAAACCGAATCCGCACCGGATTCAAGACCAATATGGATACGGTTTAAGCCGGCTCTGGAAAAATTTTTCATATCTTCATCATGGATCCGGGCAATGGTATGGGACCTTGCATAGGAGGTAATCCGTTTTACCCACGGAAACCGGTTTTTCAGATACTGGAGTATTTGGGTGAGGTCCTGAGGTTTTATGATCAGGCTGTTGGCATCCTGAAGAAAGATGGATTCCATGCCGGAATTGATCCAGTTGAGCGCAGCATGAAATGCCTGCATTTCACCGGGGTTCATACCCTGCATTGCCTTGCTGATATCCGATGATTCCACGTATCCTGTTTTGTTCCCGAGGTCTTTCAAAAGGGTAACACTTTGATGCACCTGGTCGATATCTTTTATCACATGTTCTACCGGGCGGAGGGAAAACCGGCTTCCCTTGTAAACCGGGCAGAAAGTACATCGATTCCAAGGGCAGTTTCGGGTAACCCGGATCAACAGGCTGTTTGCCTCACTGGGAGGCCGGATGGGGCCTTGTTCGAACCCTGCGTACGCTTCAACTTGTCTGTTGTTTTTTGTGGGAGTCATGGTGCTGTTTCTCCTGGAATAACCAATATCCATTCAATACGGGCGTTATCGTGAGTCACAATGGCAGCAACATGATTGTCAAAGGCAAAATGCTCGATCTGATAATCATGATTCTGAAACTGGACGGTCATATGATTTTTTACATTGTTTTTTTTGATTTTACAGGAGGAGAGTCCGGCAAGACCGATTCCCATTGTTTTCAGGACAGCCTCTTTGGCTGTCCAGTATCGGAAAAGCAGCTCGGATCGATCAAATGGATAGAGCGCCCATTCGTTTTCATCAGCCACTTTTTTTTCAAGGCCGGTTGAGTAAGGCCGTATTTTTTCAATATCGATTCCGATCTGTTTCCGGGATACCACGCCTGCTACATATTCCGGTTTATGGCTGACAGACCAGTGATATCCCAGGAAGGGCAGGGGGGTTCCTTTTTCATTTTTTGGAAATTCAGCAAGGCTGATACCGGCTTTTTTTTTTTTCTGTTCCGCGGCGGTCCTTGCATATTGACTCAGGAAAAGTACTTTTTCCCGTCCTTTGAGCAGTCGTTTTTCCGGCGGCACGGACAGTATGACCGGAAACAGGGTATCCATATTCGGAACTTCCGGAATCACCATCACTCCTCAGCTTCCGGGACACTTAAAATAATCCGGACATCCGCAACAGTTGCTCCTTTTCCTTCAGAATGAACCAGCAGCGGGTTGATATCCAGTTCTCTGATTTCCGGATGATCGATAACAAGATCGGACAGGCTGACCAGCAGTTTATGGATGACTTCAAGATCGGCTTTGGGTTTCCCGCGGAATCCGTTCAGCAGGGGAAAGCTTTTGATACTCCGGACCATCCTTCTGGCATTGTTCCGGCCAACAGGAGCCAACCGGAAAACAACATCTTTAAACAGTTCGACAAAAACACCGCCCAGACCAAACATTAACAAGGGGCCATGGCCTTTATACCGGTTCATACCCAGAATCACTTCATTACCGGAAGGAGCCAGTTTTTGAACCAGCACACCCTGAATTTGTGCATCCGGGTTATAGGTTTTTGCGTTGTTTATGATTTCAGCAAAGGTTGAGCGGACATCTTCCCTGGTTTTCATACCCACCTTGACGCCGCCGGCATCAGATTTATGAATGATCTGAGGGGATACAATTTTCATCACAACCGGATATCCCATGCCATCTGCAATTTCCATAGCTTGATTTTCATTTTCAGCAAGAACGGTGGGCAGGGTTTGAAAGCCGTAACACTTTAAGAGATCCAGCCCGTCAAGCTCTCCCAGATAGGTCTGACCCGAATACATGCATTTTTTTACGATTTCAGATGCACTTTTTTTATCATGGTGGAATTCAAATTGCGCTAGTTTTTGCCGTTGTATCCATCGGGTTGCACTATACAGTTTTCCCAGCGCCCTCGCACCGTTCTCCGGGAACTTGTAAACCGGGATGTTGTTTTTCTGAAGAAATTTTACGCCGGCAGAGACATCCACAATCCCCATGAAACAGCATACAATGGGTTTGGGAGAATTTTTGGCGATTTTAA
>CAYTGW010000066.1:0-2885 GCA_964437395.1 uncultured Desulfocicer sp. | reverse complement strand
CCTCTGCGGTTCCGATGGCGTTTGTCATGGACTGAGGAGTTAAAATCACCAGCGCCCCATGCACGTTTTCATCCCGGATAACTGCATTTAACGCATTTTCATATCGATCCTGAGCAGCATCTCCGATCACATCCACCGGGTTATGAAGATTGGCTGTGGGGGGAAGGTGGCTTGCCAGAACTTCAATGGTTTCATCACTGAATTTGGCCAGTTCAAGACCGGAGGTCACGGTTACATCGGTTGCAACAATTCCCGGCCCTCCGGCATTGGTGACAATGGCAATTTTATTGCCGGTTGGAAATTTTTTCATCGCAAATGCATTAGCATAATCAAACAATTCAACAACAGAATCCACACGGATGATTCCGGCTTCACCAAAAATTGCATCATACAGGCCTTCGGTTCCGGCAAGCGAGCCAGTATGGGAAGCCGCGGCCTGGGCGCCTGCTGAAGTTCGTCCGGATTTGATGACCAGTATGGGGGTAGGACGATCACCGGAGGTGATTTCCTTCACTGTTTCAATGAATTCCTGACCAGTGTGCCGGAGTTCCTCCATGTAGATCATAATGACTTCGGTATGGAGATCCTGGTGAAGATACTTCAACAGGTCCAGTTCGTTTACATCGGCTTTGTTTCCAATGGAAATAAATTTTGAAAAACCAAAACCGCGATCCGCAGCAAAATCCAGAACAGCTGTGCATAAAGCCCCGCTTTGTGAGATAAAGGAGATATTGCCCTGATTGGGCATCCGGGTGGAAAAACTTGCATTCAACCGGACATCTTTATGGGGGTTGATCACGCCCAGACAGTTTGGTCCGACAACCCGGATTCCGGCATTTTTACAAAGTTCAACAATTTTGTTTTCAATTTTCAGCCCCTCTGCGCCGGTCTCCCGGAATCCGGCGGAGACGATGACGATTCCTTTAACCTTTTTTTCCACGCATTCCTCAACCGCTTTCAAGGCAACCTGAGGCGGCAGGATAATCATGGCCAGATCAACCGGGTCCGGAACATCCAGTAGCGTGGGGTAAGCCTTGATGCATTGAATGGATTTGGCTTTGGGGTTTACCGGATACAGGGTACCTTTGTATCCGCCGCGTAAAATGTTCTGAAAGATATCATGACCGACCTTGCCCTGTGTGGTTGAGGCACCTAATATCGCAACTGATTCCGGTGAAAAAATTGCATCGATTCTGTCCATGGGATTTCTCCTTATTTGTTTCCAGTTATCTCGAGGATTTCCTGGTATATCTGTTTTCTGGGAATGCCATACTGAGCAGCCATTTTCCGTGCAAGTATTGCTGTGGTATTTCCCGGTTTTTTAAGATTTTCCGTAATTTCGTTTCTAAGATCTACAAGGCAAACAGCATGGGTTTGCGATTTTCCGGAAACCAGCAGGGTGCATTCTCCCTTAATGGTTTCTTTTTGTTCTATTTTTTCAATAAGTTCAGAAATTGTTCCTCGTTGAAACTCTTCATATCGTTTTGTGATTTCCCGTGCAAAAACAATCTCTCTTTCCCCCAAGGCATCTTTTAGCTCATTCAGCAACTGGAGGACTCTTTTGGGTGACTCGTAGAATATAAGCGTTCCGGGAGAGAATGCAAGTTTTTCAAGCTGTTCCAGACGTTTCCCTTTTTTTTTGGGAAGAAAGCCCACAACCGTAAACACATCTGTTGGAAGCCCGGATGCGGAAAGTGCCGTAACAGCGGCAGAGGGCCCTGGAATCGGAATCGGCTGAATATGGTTTTCGATGGCGGCCTGAACAATTCGATAGCCTGGATCTGAAACCGATGGTGTGCCGGCATCGGTTACAATGGCAACCGATAACCCCTTTTCAATTTCGGCAATGAGTTTTTGCGCTTTCTGCGCTTCATTGTGCTCGTGATAGGAAACCAGTTTGCCTTTAATGTTGTGATAGGAAAGCAGCTTCCCGGTATTTCGCGTATCCTCAGCCGCAATAATGTCAACCTCTGATAATACCTTTATGGCCCGGATGGTAATATCTTCCATGTTTCCGATCGGGGTTGCAACAATGTATAGATTCCCTTTTTCATTCATTTTTTTATGACATCCCGGTAAGGTCGAATGCATTCTGTATGATTTCTATCAATTGCCTGCCTTCTTTCCGGTGAATGGCAACAACATCAAATCGGGCTCTTTTGTCCAGTTGGTTTGTCGATTTGAGATAAAACTGTGCTGTTCTGGCTATTTTTTTCTGTTTTGTCCAGGTTACTGCATATTTTGGATTGCCATAAGTGCCTGTCTGCCTTGCTTTGACCTCAATAAATACGATCACATCACCATCTTTTGCGATAATATCAATCTCACCGATTCTGGTTCTATAGTTACGTTCCAGGATTTTATAACCGTTTTTTTTTAATTGCTCTACAGCAATGGACTCCCCTTTTTCGCCATGTTGTTGTTTCTGGTTTCGCATAAGTTGGAATAGTCTATCGTGTATCGGTTGGGCGGTAAATCAATCTGTATTCAGATACTCCCTTACACCTTTAAAGGTCTTTCGATGAATCGGGCAATTCCCATGGTTCCGGATGGCTTCCCTGTGTGATTTTGTAGGATACCCTTTATGTTTGTTAAATGCAAACAGTGGATACTGTTGGTGATATTTTTCCATTAACCGATCCCGGATCACCTTGGCGATGATGGATGCCGATGCAATAGAAATACTTAACGAATCCCCTTTTTTAATTGTTTTCTGGGGGATGTCCGATGGGATATGGAAAATACCATCAATCAGCAGGAAGTCTGGAGAGGGATGTAAATTGTTCACAGCAACACCCATGGAAAGAAGCGAGGCTTGAAGGATATTGACTTGGTCGATTTCAGCAGAATCGATAATGCCGATACCAATTGTTACAGCATGATCA
>CAYTGW010000065.1:9092-18460 GCA_964437395.1 uncultured Desulfocicer sp. | reverse complement strand
GAATGACAGGATGGTTGAAATAAATTTTACCTTATTTGACTTCTTCTACCGGATATTTAGCTCCTTTCCAAGCAAAAATTCCGCCCGGATACCGGTACACATTTTGATATCCCAGTTTTTTAGCCCACATGGCCCCGTTATGGCTTCGGGTACACTTGACAAAGCCGCAATAAATAACAATCAGCCTGTTGTGATCCGGCCCCAGGAGTTTTCGATACTCTTCCTCAGTCTTTCCATTGGTTTCAATAATATTCCATTCTTTCATATCCGGAATTGGAAACAGGAACTGTTTCGCTCCTGGAAGATGAGCCTTTTTATAGCTTTCCTCAAAAGGCATGGTATCGATAATCAGCATCTCTTTTTTAATATCCATCCAATTTTTAAGCTCGGATGTGGCAACAATGCCATATCCTCCTCTCTGAACTTCCTGAACCAGTTTGACCGCCTCTTTTTCTTTTTCAATCTCTTTTTCAAATTGATCGTCTGCCTGTGCCGGACAGATAAATCCGGACAGAATCAATCCCACGAGTGACATTAAACAGAATAAATTACGTAGCTTCATTTTTTTTATCTCCTTTAATAATATTTTTGGACAACAGTTGAATTGATTTTGGTGCCACGCTGTTTCGAAAACGGTATGCATATAAAAAAATGACATTGGTTATAAAAAAAATATCTCTGTACAGGGCGGATCGAAGACCATGAAATGCAGCCGATTCCGGATCTTCCGGACCAAAACAGCCGCAGTCCACATCCAGCCCCATCCAGATGCCATAACTTAAAACCATCATGAACAGAATCAGTAATCCGAAAATTGCTGTCAGGCTTCCTTTTATGTCAAACAGGAGACCGATTCCGGAAATGATTTCAATAACAGCAAGGAGAACTGCAAAGGAAAGGGTGAGGTTTTCAGGTATAAAACCATATGCATTGATTAGGGTTGCAAAGGACACGGGGGTCATGAGCTTGGTAGCCCCGGAAAACAGAAAAATGGTTCCCAAGCCTAGCCGGATCATTACATAAAGAAAAGATGACATTGCTGCTTCCTATCATTGGTGATAAAAAGAAACAAATAATGGATCTAAGCAGTTATGTCTAATTGAAAATTTTAATGATTCATCGACTTTGTATTCATAAAAACGATTTGATTATTTTTCGGGAAGTGGTTGCCGTGAATCTGTTTGAGAGGTATTGTATTGGGCAACCAAGCATTTTTATCATGAATCAATAGCAGTGTTCTTCAGATGGGAATTTTCCGTTCTGTACCTCAGATACATAGGATGAAATACTTTTTTTTGCAGCCTTTCCAAGATTAGCATATTGTTTTACAAATTTTGGGAGATGCCGGTCATGCAGGCCAAGCAGGTCGTGCAGTACCAGGATCTGGCCGTCACAATCCGGACCCGCACCGATTCCAATAGTTGGAATGGAGATGGCTTCTGTAATTTTTTTGGAAATATCTGCCGGTATTCCTTCCAGGACAACGGAAAAGGCGCCTGCTGCTTCCACTTCACGGGCATCTGCAAGGAGACGCTCCTCATCCCGCTGCACCTTGAATCCCCCCATTTGATGAACCGATTGCGGTGTAAGACCGATATGGGCCTGAACCGGTATGGATGCCTTTGTAATGGCCCGGATCGTGTTGCTTACAGTAGCGCCTCCCTCAAGTTTGACGGCCGCAGCACCTGTTTCCTTAAGGAAGCGTCCGGCATTGTATACTGCATCTTCAATGCTGACCTGGTATGAAAGGAAGGGCATATCTCCGATCACCATGGCATTTTTGACGGCCTTTCCAACAATCCGGGTGTGATAGATCATTTCATCCATGGTAACCGGCAGGGTGCTTGTTTCTCCCTGCACCACCATTCCAAGGGAGTCTCCTACGAGGATCATGTGGACACCGGACTCATCAACCATTTTTGCAAAAGGATAGTCATAAGCAGTAAGAGCAACGATTTTTTCACCTTTTTTTTTCATCTGATAAAGCTTGGTCAGGGTAATTTGTGAGTTCATGGCAATGCCTCCTCGTATGCAGCAAGTAATTGGGTGAAAAGGTCAATATATTTTTTACCATTCCAGCGAAAGCTGAACACAAAGCAAAGCTTCAGCAAGATCCGGTCTTTTCGACAGATTCTGGATTCCGGCTTTCGTCGGAATGGTAACTTTTTACTGTCTTGTTAAATTTTAGTGTATTAGAAATACGAAAATCAACAAAAAATCAACAAAAAAATTCGAAAAATAAAAATATTAATCAAATTACATCAGGAATGGAACAGGTTGCTATCCATTTTCATATCGTAAAAGTGAGAAAAAGTCATTGAAATATATCCCTGAAATATATCTGTGGGAGTGGGAGCGGCATCTTGCCGCGAACAAACGAACAGCAGCAGTATAAAAATCAATTCAGCACTTGATTCTCAGTACTCCGGGAAGAACCTCAAAATTAAATTTTTCAGCCTTCCATGCGACATCTCCGTCGATCTGGGCATATAACGGTTTTTCTAATCTCACAGACACTTTTTTGCAGGACAGATATTGGCCGGCACAATTGCCGATAGTGAATGAAGTCGCACCGGTGAGGATCATTTGCGAATAGCCAAAATCGATATACGAGACATGAAGCCTGTGGTCATTAAACCTGGCTTTTGGAACCACATTCATTCCATAACCATAATAAGGTTGTTTCATGATCATCAGGCTGAGCAGGTTCGGAATTTTTTTTATTTGATCATCCATTCGGATGACAGCATGTGCAGGGGCATAGACTTTTAAGATTGAGAAAAAGACCGCTTTTAAATAGGGATAAAAACCAGTGAGTCCTTGTTGAAGTAACTGATCCCTGAGTTTCAGGATCGTGCCTTCGATACCCAGCGAAACCATGAACGCCCGCTTGTTCTGATTGCAGCTGATCAGGTCATATTCCCGAACCATTCCCCTTTGGATGCGCTGTGCAATATCCGAAAGGCAGCCTCGATAACCCAGGGCATATTGGAGAGCATTTCCTGAACCTAGGGGAAGATATGCAACCTGAGTAATTGTCGTGTCGAGTGCATTGATCAAACTTGAAAATGTTCCGTCGCCACCTGCGGCTACCAGGACATCGCATTGGGAGGCAAGTTCCAGCGCACAATTTTTGAAATCTTCCGTTGAGTTGGTATCTAGACCATATATTTTTGCCTGAAGGATGGTTGCAGCGGCTTTTAACTGGATGCGTTTTGTGTCAATACTGGTTTTTCCAGATGCAGGATTGACAAGAATGGCGTACTTTAACAGTTTCATAGGATCGATTGGAAAAGGGGGCTCACTTTTTTACCAATAATGGATAAATTTTTTCACTAATCATTGAAAAATAGCTGTATTTTGGATATGGTGTAAATAATGATTCTTACAATCATTTCTTCCATGAAGCCAGTATTTGTCAAAACCAATTCATAAGTCAAATGGAATCAACCGGAGACTAAAGTCATGCTAAAAAAAATCAATCCTGTAAGTACAAAGAGTTGGGAAAAGCTTAATGCCCATTTTCATCAGATCTCTTCTGTTCATTTGAAGGATCTATTTTTACAAGATCCGGGCCGTGCAAACCGGTATTCGATTCGGTTTAAGGATATTTTTCTGGATTATTCAAAAAATAGGATTACCGATGAAACCATTAATCTTCTGATGGCACTGGCGGAAGAAGTGGATCTGAAGGATGCGGTTGAGAAAATGTTTACCGGTGAAAAAATCAACGAAACCGAAGACCGGGCGGTTTTGCACACTGCTCTCCGGAACCGGACTCGCCAGGCGGTTTTGTCGGACAATCAGGATGTGATGCCGGATGTGAATGCCGTACTTGAACAGATGAAACAGTTTTCAGAACAGGTCCGATCCGGCAGATGGAAAGGATATACCGGCAAACCGGTTACCGATATCGTGAATATTGGAATCGGTGGATCAGATCTGGGGCCGGTCATGGTTACCGAGGCGCTGAAATTTTATGCAGATGATAAGAAGCTCTCCGTTCATTTTGTTTCCAATATTGACGGAACCCATATTGCTGAAACCCTGAAAAAGATCAATCCGGAAACCACGCTTTTCATTATTGCCTCGAAAACATTTACAACCCAGGAAACCATTACCAATGCGGAAACAGCCAAAAAGTGGTTTCTGGATAAATCCAGGGATGAGTCCTCTATTGCAAAACATTTTGTTGCCATTTCGACCAATTCTGAAAAAGTTATCAAGTTTGGAATTGATCCTGCCAATATGTTCCGGTTCTGGGATTTCGTTGGCGGGCGGTATTCCTTATGGTCAGCCATTGGATTATCCATTGCCTGCTATGCTGGATATGAGAATTTTGTCAAGCTGCTTCAGGGCGCCCATAACATGGATGAACATTTCAGGAATGAACCGTTCCGGCAGAATATCCCGGTCATCCTGGCTCTGATCGGTATCTGGTACAACAATTTTTTTAAGGCCGAAACCGAAGCTATCCTGCCTTATGATCAATATCTGCACAGACTGCCTGCCTATCTGCAACAGGGAAATATGGAGAGCAACGGCAAGAATGTGGACCGGCAGGGAAGGGAGGTCTCCTATCAAACCGGACCGATTATCTGGGGAGAACCGGGAACCAATGGACAGCACGCTTTTTATCAGTTGATTCATCAGGGCACAAAACTGATTCCAGCTGATTTTCTGGCTCCGGCACTGCCGCTGCACAATCTGCCGAATCATCATCATATGCTGCTTTCCAATTTTTTTGCACAGACAGAGGCTTTAATGAATGGCAAATCTGAAACAGAAGTCCGGAATGAGTCGCAGGCGAGTGGCCATGCAGAAGATGAGATATCAGGAATCGCTCCTTACAAGATTTTTAAAAGGAACAAACCCACCAATTCCATCTTATACAAAAAACTGACGCCGGAAATTCTGGGCAGCCTGATTGCCATGTATGAACATAAAATTTTTGTCCAGGGTATCATCTGGAATGTCTTCAGTTTTGATCAGTGGGGCGTTGAACTGGGAAAACAGCTTGCCAACAGGATATTACCGGAGCTGGAAAATGAAAAAGAAATCCGTTCCCATGATCCGTCAACAAACTGTTTAATCAATATGTATAAGTTCATGAGAATCGAATAGGGGACTGCCACAACCGTGGCGGTATTTTAAGTTTGGAACAAATCACAGAGCAATCACTGTAGGTTGGGTTGAGCAGAGCGAAACCCAACAAACATCTAAAAAATATTTGTTAAAAGAAAATTTGCAATCACATCTGCCCCGTTCTGCTCCGGTTTCCGGGGGCAGGGCAGGGCGAGAAGCTCTTCAAGCCTGGAAATCCATCTTGCATCCTGAAAATCCTTTTCCTGGATAAGAAGACCGGTCATCTCCCTTTGTATGAACTCTTCCAGTTTGTGCGATTCCCGGAAATCCGGCCGGTAAACAAATCCAAACGGTATCCGGGCATGATACACTTCCGCAATGGTGCTGTAGCCGGCCTTTCCGATTACTGCATCAGCGGCATTGACCAGATCCGGATGAAAGAATTCTGAGTGGTGGGGGAACTGAATGAGACTGCCTTTTCTTTCAAAAAGGCTGCTCCCTCCCGGAATCACGAATATCGTCTGCTCTCTGGACGTCAGTTGGTTATGGAAATTCAGTTTCTGTTTTATCCCTCCGGTTGTAATCAAGATCATTTTGTCATCTGTATTGATTTTCAATTTTTTCCGTACTGCTTCTCTTGAACTTCTGGTTTTTCTGCTGACCGGCATGGTATGCAGGTTTGAATCCTTTTGGTCACAGATGGGTTCTGTCTGGATGTGAAAGGTGGCCTGCTGAAACAGGGTCTCCAGATATTGGATATGTTTTTGGATCTGGGGAAAGGTGTTTTCGTATTCTCTGTATATCCAGTCCCAGGTGAAGTTTTCGATGAGTACAGACGGGATATCTGCCTGCTTTGCCACGGCAATTCCAAGAGGAGATATGTCACAGAGAACAAGCCCGATTCCTTTCTGGTTCAATTGGCGGGCCAGTTCCGAAGTCTGCCGGGCTTGAAAGGGATAGAAGGCATCCAGTTGTTCAATGGTTAAAGACAGATCTGCATGAAAAGGAGTTTTCTGGGCAAGGCCAATATCGGTTTGCGTGGATGAATAAGAAAAAGCGTTGGACAAAGATTCCTGGAAAAACCATTTCGGGGTTTTTGTGAAAATGTGGAAACAGATCGCCGGATCTTTTTCGGTCATTGCTTGCATCACGGCAGAAGCTCGCGCAGCATGCCCGAAACCGTGGGAGGAGATAAAATACGCAATATGCTTTTTGGGTGAGGTCATTCGAAAAAGAAGAAACGGTAAATTGAATACGACAGAAGGAGGACTATCAGGATTGTGGAACCGTAGATGAGTTTCCTATTGATGCGTACATCACTCTCTTTCCGGTTCCGGATTGTATGTAACTGAAGATCATTTTCTTTGATAATCTTTTGAATATTCCGATCGGTTTCGCTTACAAGCTGTTTTGTCTCCAGAATCATTTCTTTTGTAGGCCTCATGGTTTCTCCTCTGGCATTACGGTTGTCCGAATTTCATTGTATGGGGCAGTATGGATTGCATCGTTCCGCCTATAGAAATTCCTTGGCCAGCTTTCCTTCTTTTCTCCACACCCAGCAGGTATCGATCAGGTATTGATTCATGATATCAGGGGAGAGTTTCTTTGGCAAGGGGTTGCGTGCAAATTGAGCCCAGTAGCCCTGTACCGCTGCCGGTCCCATCGCAAGAAGAAGTGTTGTAAGGTGTGAACATCCATTGGCACCCCCCAGTATCTGTTTGATCTTTGCAGTGAACCCCGGGGCAATACTCATTCCTTTTACGATATCCAGGCTTTTCCGGGTTTCAATGCAATCCTCTCTTGGGATTCCCGGCATTTCAGCCTCAATGGCTTTTATGGTCAGCCCAGGTCCTTCCACATGCATCCGGATGATCATATGATGAACCAGATGGGGTGAAGTTTTTTCTCCATTGAACTTATAATAGGATTGCAATCGATTGTCTTTTAATTCCGCCTGAACAATAATACCGCCTTGCTTGCATTCAAAAGTGGATATCTCGATATTCCGGTTGTGGACTTTATCTCCGATCTGCTGTTTCAGCTCGCTCATGTATTCATTCCTGACCTGGCTCAGTCAGAGCCAGAGAATCTAACAATTGGTTGTTTCAAATAAAGCCAGTGCTCCTTGCAGCCAACCGGCTAACCGGCTAACGGGCCAACCGGCCAACCGGCTAACCGGCTAACCGGCCAACCGGCCAACCGGCCAACCGGCTAACGGGCCAACCGGCCAACCGGCTAACGGGCCAGCCTGCCAACCGGCCGTTTCAGCCTATAACTCCGGAGGCCCTTCTGGTATCAGACATAGAAACAGCAACGGTGTATCACCAGTATTTTTAATCTGATGTTCTTCATTCCCAGGGATGAAAATCACATTGCCGGTCTTAAGAGGGATCCACTCTCCCTCCTTGAAAATTGATCCGTGTCCGGAATGGATAAAGATTTCATGCTCCCATTCATGAGAGTGCCTGGGTGAGAATCCTTCCGGGGCCAGTTCAAAAAGCCTCATACAGAAATTTTCAGCTCCATCTGATTTCCCGATCAGTAACCGCCCATCCACGCCTTTTACAAGATCTCCGTCAAAGTGTTTGGGTTCAATTTGGGTATAATGTTTTATTTTCATAATTTTGCTCCATGAAATCCGGTTTCTGCATCCGCTATCGCATACCAGCCATTTTCAATATCTGGTCAGCGACGAATGCAATATTTTTTCTGGGCCAGACAGGCAATGTTGTTTCAATATCATCATCCGATATCACTGCTTGGATATCTTTTCGTTCTGAGAACAAGGGAACGGCAGCAACGAATTTTCTCCAGACCTCGATTTTTTTTCCTGGTCCGCTCAGATACCCTTCCACCAGAATCAGATCGGTTTGATGGAACAGGGACTCGATTGTATCAAAGGGGTTTTCATCCGGCTTTTTTGGAATATAAACAGCCATCAGATCTTTTGTGGCTATGGCTGCCGGGCATGCGCCGGCTTTTCGATGCAGATAGGAATCCTTGCCAGGTCTGTCTAGCTCGTGTTCATGACTGCTGTGTTTCAGGGTTCCGACCCGGATACCGCGTTTTATGAATTCATGTACAAGGTCGACGATCAAGGTTGTTTTTCCATTATTTTGCCGGCCCAGGATATGTATAATTCTCATGATGAAATATTACTCATTGTCAGGAAAAAAAATATCAGTTGCTTTCAGTTTGTTTTGATGAGTGCGGATTTACCACACTCGATCCTGAATTACAAGAAGAGCATCCTGTCGTTATTTTCTGAACTTCATCAAATCTTCTTTATTTTCAAATATATTTTTCTTAGCCATTCTTGGCGAACTTTGTTATAGGGAAAAAGATTGAAAATCGTAATAGAGAATTACAGCTTTATTTTACCGGGAATGGATCATTCCTTTCTGATCTGCTTGACTTTTTGGGGGAAGGTTAGTTTTATACAAGGGTTTATTCCGGAGGATTCACACAAACAGGAACAACACATTGATGGTATTCATGTAAGTCATATTTTATGCTCTGTAAAATTTTAAATTTCCGATATGATTCATTTCTCTTCATCAATCCGTGCTCCTTTTCCGGATATGGGATGGTATTCAGGATATGCTGCATGATTCTTTTTTTTATATTTTGTTCTGATGTAACAACCGGTCAGGCAGCGGATCTTGATTTGAACGGATCTTCAGAAAATAAAATTCAGGATACATGGCATATTACAGCAGATAAAATTGAATACTCTCAGAAGTTTGATCAGTATATTGCAGAAGGGGATGTTGTTATTACCGGTAAAGATCAGAAAATAAACGCCGAATATGTCCGGTATGACCGGAAAAATAAAAAAGCCTATGCATTGGGAAATGTCGTTCTGATGGCTGGTGAAGATGTTGTACGCGGGGATCGTATGACCCTGGACCTGGAAAAACGAACCGGTACTGCTTATCAGGGGACGGTGTTTATCCGCGAAGGGAATTACCGGCTGTGGGGGGATAAAATTCAAAAAACCGGAGAAAATACCTATCTTGCCGAAAATGCAATTATAACAACCTGTGATGGCGATCAGGCTGACTGGAAGGTTTCCGGGAATGAGGCAGAAGTGACCATCGAAGGATATGGCAAGGTAAATCACGCCACATTATGGGCAAAGGAGGTACCGGTTTTGTACAGCCCTTTACTGTTTTTTCCTGCAAAACGGAAACGGCAGTCAGGGTTCCTGGCTCCCCGGTTTTCTTTTTCCGATCGTCTGGGTACGGAATATGATCAACCTTATTATTGGGCGATTAACGATC
>CAYTGW010000065.1:0-9082 GCA_964437395.1 uncultured Desulfocicer sp. | reverse complement strand
ATATGGAAGAGAGGGGAGAGAAGGTTTCCGCTGAATACCGATATGTCATTAACAATGGTTCCCAGGGTGCTGCTTTCTTGGACTATCTGAAAGATGATAAAGTCGATATCGGAACAGAGGAATCTTCGACCCGATGGGGGTATGACGAGGATGATAGTATTATTCGACCCAATGCAAAACGTTACTGGTTCAGGATGAAAAGCACTCAGATGCTGCCTTATGAGCTAACCGGAAAACTGGACCTGGATGTGGTAAGCGATCAGGACTACCTGACGGAATTTCGTGATGGGTATTCAGGGTTTACTGAAACCGCGGAGTATTTTGGAAAAAATTTTGGAAGAGGATTTGATGATTATACGAGCAAAAGCCGGACAAACACATTGATTATCGGGAAAAGCTGGGAACAATACAGCATAGGTGTTGAGGGCAGATGGACAGACAATGTGCTGAAACGTGAGGGGAAAATATTGGCAAAAGGAACACCTGCCACGGAAGAACAGCCGGCGACGGAAGATTTCATTAAAAACTATTCAGACACAGACGACACGGTTCAGAGATTGCCATCCATCCAGTTTAGCGGATTAAATCAGGAAGCATGGGAGGAGTCCTGGCTTTACTGGAGTGTAGACACGCAAACAGATTTTTTTTACCGGATCGACGGGGTACGTGGCAACCGGGTGGATCTGTATCCCCGTTTTTATGTACCCATGCGATATAAGAATTATTTTTCGTTTGAACCGTCTCTGGGCTTACGGGAGACATTATGGTATGTGACGGACTATAACGGCGGGATGGATTCAACCCATGATGAAGAGAACCTTGATAATACACTGAACCGTGAAATCTATGACATTCAGCTGGATCTGTCCACAGAGGTATATCGTGTTTATAACCTCGGGTGGAAAAGCATCGAACGGTTCCGGCATGCAATTATCCCACAGGTGGTGTACAAATATCAACCTGGTTGGGATGAATCTGAATATCCGGTATTTGATTCAGTTGATCGACTGGGAGGATTGCACATGGTCACTTACTCGCTGGTGAATACATTGACCTCTAAAGAATTGGTCGGAGGACCGGTTCGGACCAGAAATCCGTTTCGGACCAAAGACAAAGATAAGGATGAGGATGAGGTTCCGGAATATTCTTATCAGGAGTTTTGCCTTTTTGAATTATTACAAAGTTATAATATCAATCAGAGGAATACCACGAACCCGGAACCGTTTTCTGCTGTTACCGGTAATCTGGTATTCGGTCTCTGGCGTTATTTTACATTGAATACCAATGCTGCATGGAACCCATATGTCAATCGTTTAACAGAGAGAAATATCGGTGTGGGCCTTTCCGATGACCGTGGGGACGAATTCAATATAGGATATCGCCGGAGCATTGGTGCAACCGAATCCTTGAATATGAGTTCATACCTGGTATTGACGGAAAGATTCTCACTGTATTTTGAACTGGACAGGGATCTATTCAAAAAAAAATATATTGAAACCAGAGCCAGTGTGCTCTATAAGACCGGATGCTGGTCTGCGGATTTTGGCATCACCAAGACCCGGGAGGACAGGAAATACTCTCTGATGATCAATCTTTTCGGGCTTGGGGGATTCGGGCGTTCAATTCGGCCTATTGATGAAGAAGAATAATCAAATTAAACAATAAATGATAGTATCCATATGAGTTCAGATCTATTAAAAGAAGCCTGGTATGTGCTGCATACCAAAAGCCGGTTCGAGAATGTTGTTAAGGAAGGACTGGAAAAAAAATCTTTTCAGGCGTTTCTTCCCAAGATACGGGTGAGGAGCAAAAGACGGGACAGGAAATTGATGATTCAGATTCCGCTCTTTCCCGGATATTTGTTTGTCCGAACCGATTTGAATCCTCCTGAACACCTTGAAATCGTTAAAACAGCAGGGGTGGTGCGATTTGTAGGGAATGCAAGCGGTCCGCTTTCCGTGTATGAAGAAACCATTGAATCGTTAAAAATCATGGTTATGGGCGGGGAAGAGATCATAACCGGCACCCGCTTCAAAAAAGGAGATAAGATTGTTGTTGTAAACGGGCCGTTTATTGGTATAATTGGGGAGTTTGTACAATACCGCGGTCAGGGACGTGTTGTTGTCAATATCGATGCGCTTGGACAGTTCGCTGCGGTGAATGTGGATGAAGATGATGTTGAACTTCTGCCTCAAATATTATCATAACTACTTGACTTGTTATAGGGTTATGTTTTATTAATAAGCTACACACATTCTTGATATTCGATTGCCACTACAAGGAGGATATATATGAACAAGTTGGAGCTGATTTCTGCCTTAAAAAATGAAGCCAATATCTCAAAATCAGATGCAGCAAAAGTGATTCAAATTTTCTTCGGATCCATGGCGGATGCAATGGCAAAGGGAGAAAGGGTTGAAATTCGCGGGCTGTGCAGTTTTTTTGTAAAAAGCTACAAGAGCTATACAGGTCGAAATCCAAAGACCGGTGCCAAGGTTACCATACAACCCAAAAAATTGCCTTTTTTTAAATGTGGAAAAGAGTTGAAAGAGCGGGTTGATTATTAGAACCAAAGAAGCTGATTTGCCGACATTTGCGCTTTCATCTGAATTTAACTCCCTGAAATACCACATTAAGACATTGTCTTATCTGACAAGAGCTTTTGAAGCAAGGAACTTGTCACATGCACTGCTTTTTACTGGATTACAGGGTGTTGGGAAACAGGCAGCCGCAAAATTGCTGTCCATGGCCTGTAATTGTTTTAAAAGGGCTGTTCCCGGTGGTTCTGAGCCAGAGCCTGATGAACAATCCGGAAATGATGAAAGCGATATCTGGCCGTGCGGGCAATGCAGGTCGTGCAAGAAAATTCTGAACAACAGCCACCCTGATCTTCTCCTGATCAGACCCACAGGCTCTTTAATAAAAATTGACCAGGTGCGCAGTCTCATTCAGAAACTTTCTTTGAAACCCTACGAGGCGGTAAACCGTTTTATCATTATCTCTGATGCTGACTCCATGAATCCGGAAGCAGGTAATGCATTGTTAAAGGTTCTGGAAGAGCCTCCGGATCGCACAACCATTATATTGACAGCAAGGCAGGTTTCCAACCTTCTGCCGACAATTGCATCGCGTTGTATGCATATCCGTTTCAGTCCGATGCCGGAAGATTTTATCGCCGGTGTTCTGAAGGAAGATCACGAAGCTGCACCGGATGAAGCCGGCATCTTAGCGAGAATGGCTTCCGGAAGTATTTCAAAAGCAGTTTTTATGAAAACCAATCATTGGTTGGTTAGACGGAATCAACTCATTCAGGAACTGGTAAGCCTCCGGTCAAGGCCTGTCGGGTTTATCATGGCGTTTGCAGAGCGATTATCTCAAGACAAAGAAATATTGACCGAATGCCTGGAGATTTTCAGAATCTGGTTGCGGGATCTGATCATTTATCGGTATGCTCCGGATAGAATTGTTTATGCTGATCTGGAAGATACCATCCGGAATGAATATCGAAAATCGGATTTCGAAACCTTACTTTCGCTGGTCGATTTGATTCATACGGTACAAAAAAAAATTGAATCCAATGGAAACGTAAGGCTTTCCACGGAAATTCTGATGATGAAAATGGCAGGACAATAGAGATGAAAAAAATAGCCGGTATACGATTTAAGTCTGCTGGGAAAATTTATGATTTTGAAAGCGGTGCCTTTGTTTTAAAAAAAGGAGACCATGTTATTGTTGAAACCGAACAAGGTCTTGGTTTTGGCTTTATCGTGAATCCGCCAAGACCGGTTGATGAAAAAGATCTGAACAAGCCATTTAAGAAAATTTTCAGAATCGCAACTGAGGAAGATTTCAAGAAGCTTGAGGATAATATCAAGATTGAAAAAGATGCCCATGATTACTGTGTTGAACAGGTTAAAGTGCTTGGGCTTGAAATGAATCTTTTTTCTGTTGAAAGCACCTTTGATTCCGGAAAGCTTACATTTTTTTTTACCGCAGATGGCCGTGTGGATTTCAGGCAGTTGGTAAAAGAGTTGGTAAAAGAGTTTCGTACACGTATTGAAATGCGTCAGGTCGGGATACGGAATCAGGCAAAAATGTGCGGTGGAACAGGAAGATGCGGCCGTGTGATCTGCTGTTCTTCTTTTCTGGGAAAATTTGAACCGGTTTCCATCCGAATGGCCAAAGAACAGGGGCTATCACTCAACCCTACAAAGATCTCCGGTCAATGCGGGCGTCTGATGTGCTGTCTTACATATGAAAATGAAACCTATCGGGACTTGAAGAAAAGTGTACCAAAGATTGGAAGAACAATAGAGGTTGGCGGCCGGAAGGGTAAGATTGTTCGTCACAATGTGATCGGCGGAACCATTACAATGCGGCTGGAAGAGGATGACCAAGAGGTTGAAGTGGAGATCGATGAGATTCAATGAAAAAGGGGAAACAGGATGAATAATTCCTTTTATGTGACAACTCCGATATATTATGTGAATGCCAGGCCGCATCTTGGCCATGCATATACGACCATTGCTGCTGATGTTGTTAATCGGTTCAATCAGATGCGAAAAGCGGAAACTTACTTTTTGACAGGTACGGATGAGCATGGCGATAAGATTGTTGAGGCTGCTGAAAAAGAAAATACAACACCAAGGGTGTATGTTGATAAAATCAGCAAACTTTTTCGTGAATTATGGCCGGAACTTGGCATTTCAAATGATGATTTTATCCGGACCACGGATAGAAATCATATTCAGATCGTAGAAAAGATTCTTCAGGATATCTATGATGCCGGGGATATCTATTTCAGCGAGTATGAGGGTTTGTATTGTTTCGGGTGCGAACGGTTTTACACGGAAAAAGAGCTGGTAGACGGAAAATGTCCGGATCATGAATCCGAACCGGAACGGATAAAAGAATCCAATTATTTTTTCAGAATGAGCAAGTACCAGGACTGGCTTGTGGAGCATATCCATAAAAATCCTGATTTTATCCGTCCGGAGCGATATCGAAACGAAGTACTATCCTTTTTAAAAGAGCCGCTTGAGGATCTTTGTATCTCCAGGCCAAAATCCAGGTTGAAATGGGGTATCACCATTCCTTTTGATACAGATTATGTTACCTATGTCTGGTTTGATGCCCTGCTGAATTATATTTCCGCTCTCGGTTACCCGGATGGGAAAAAGTTTATTCAGTTCTGGCCTTCGGCTCAGCATATTATAGCCAAAGATATCCTGAAACCCCATGGTATCTATTGGCCCACGATACTCAAAGCCGCCGGCATAGAGGTATACAAGCATCTCAACGTACACGGTTATTGGAATGTGGATCAGAGCAAAATGTCGAAGAGCCTCGGCAATGTTGTCGAACCGCTTTCCCTGAAAAACAAGTACGGCCTGGATGCGTTTCGTTATTTTTTGATGCGGGATATGGTTTTCGGCCTTGATTCAAGTTTTTCAGAAGAGGGACTGGTCAACCGGATCAACTCGGATCTGGCCAATGATCTTGGGAATCTCTTTTCCAGGGTACTGGCCATGGTTCATAAATATTTCAAGGGCGGCGTTCCCCAGATTGACCTGGCGCTTGACGAGGCGGTTTCCCTTTCACTTGAAAAGGATGCAGCCGAAGCTGTCACCGAGTTTGAAGTCTGCATGGATAAGTTTGCTTTTCATAAGGCGCTGTCTGCAATCTGGGAATTGATCAGTAAAATGAATAAGTATGTTGATCTTACAGCACCCTGGGAACTTGCCAAGAAAAAATCGAGTCAGAAACAACTGGAAGCCGTGATTTATAATCTTCTGGAGGGACTCAGGGTAATCTCCGGACTGATTTATCCGATCATGCCTGAAACAGCAAAGACAATGCAGAAACATCTTGGCATCGACCCTGAGATTCTTTTTTATGAGCTGGATCACCTCAGAAAATGGCGAATTATCCAACCCGGAACCGTTCTTCCCAAAACCATTACACTGTTCCCCCGTATTGATATAAAAAAAGAGGATGCAGCAGACGGATATACAGATCAGGATGTCAAAACAAGGCTCAAAATGAAACCGGAAATTTCAATGGAAGAGTTTTTGAAAGTGGATCTCAGAGTGGCAACCATAACTGCTGCGGAAACAATTCCAAGGGCAAAAAAGCTGTTAAAACTGGAAGTGGATATCGGAGAAAAAAGGACAATTGTTGCAGGCATAGCCAATAGCTATTCACCGGAAGAGTTGATCGGCAAACAGGCAATTATTGTTGCCAACCTGAAGTCCGCTAAATTGATGGGTGTTCTTTCAAACGGCATGCTGCTTGCGGCGGTTGATGAAAAAGAATGTACAGTCGCCGGAATGGATAAACCGGTTAAACCAGGTACACCGCTTTCATAATCCGGCTTACAACCAGAGGAATAATTTTTTTATGCTGTCATCCATCAGATTTTCGGTTGATATATTTTGTTTTTTTGTTTAATGGATAATGGTCTGCGCTGAAAATGAACAATTGATTTTACATCACTGTGATCTGTAACTGTTTGCAGGCATAAGTCAGTTTTCTTGATGAATCCTCAATAGGAATATAAAACGATCAACAACATGCCGAACAGAATGAAAATACCAACCCGGAGAGAGCCAAGCTGGCAGGAATATCAATTCAGCTTGCAGCGAAAAGCTGCTTATCGAAAGCTGGCTTTTAAATTTTTTCAGTATTTTTCAGGTTTCATTATCCTGGTGGTCATTGTCTATGGGACATCTGTAAGCTTCAGCGGAACCGTCTGTCAACAGCTCTTCCAGAAATCGGTTATCCTGTCAAAAAGCTCGTCGGAAGAAATAAAGCAAGAAGAAACAAGGCAGGAAAAGACAAAGCAAGAACAGACAACACTCCTTACCAAAAAGGATGTGCAAGGTTTTATCAGGGATGTCGATCTGTTGGGATTGAATGACGCCAGTTTTTCCGTAAAATCGGATAAACATTCTTATCTTGTGGAAACGACGCTGAATACTTCCCTTCAGCAATATCTGTCCGATACGCTGGATAGAAAACATTCAAGGAATATCGGGATTGTCCTCATGAACCCCGGAACAGGGGAAATCCACGCTCTGGTGGGTTTTGATAGAACCGGGGAGAACAAAAATACATGTATCGAAGGACTTTTCCCGGCAGCCAGTGTTATTAAAATCATAACGGCTGCAGCCGGAATTGAAAAATGCGGATTCAGCACCGGTTCCAGTTTTACTTTTTACGGAGGCAAGCATACCCTTTACAAATCACAATTGAGGGATGGTAAAAATCGTCGGCATGCCAATCGAATCAGTTTTCAGGATTCCTTTGCCCAATCCGTGAATCCTGTCTTTGGGAAGATCGGGGCAAACTATTTGGGAAGGGAGATACTTCTTGATTATGCAGAGAGTTTTGGCTTTAATCGAACAATTGATTTTGAAATGCCGATGACTTCAAGCACTTTCAGTTCGACAGACAAAACTTTTCAGTTGGCAGAGGCTGCCAGCGGGTTCAACCGGGAAACCACGATTACTCCCATGCACGGCGCCCTGATCAGTGCTGCAATTGTCAATAAAGGCGGGCTGGTCGAGCCGACTGTAATCCAGCAGATACGGAATGAGAAAGGGGATATCGTATACCGCAATGAACCAAAAGTAATCAGCTATGTCGCGACCGAGGGAACTTCAAGAGCGCTCTATACGATGATGCGCGAGACGGTAAGTTCCGGAACCAGTCGAAAGGCTTTCCGGGGGGCAAACCGGGATAAAATTCTGTCACAACTGGATATCGGGAGCAAGACGGGTACGATTGGAAGCCGGAAGTTACTTAATGTACGATATGACTGGTTTGTTGGATTTGCCGAAGAAAAAAACGGTAATGAAAAGCTTGCCGTATCCGTAGTCGTGGCTCATGAAAAATTCATCGGGAAAAAAGCGGGTTTGTATGCACGGGATGCCATAAAGCAGTATTTTCAGAATTACTTTGATCAAAAACAAGGCGAAATGCACACCCGGAATATATCGAAGGGGAAAAACCAAAAGTCGGTTTGATTTTTTTCAACACGTATACCACCCGCCTATGAAACAGACATCCGATTCGGATGATATGGGAGAAATCCATTATAAACAAAATTGATCTTACAAATGAAGACCTGTTTTTTCCCCATAAGATCGTTTTTCATACAATTTAAGTGACAGGGACACTTAAGGAGATACAAAATGCCTGGATTTGAAATATTTGGAGATGAAGAACGCAAGGAAGTACAGGATGTACTCGATACCGGGGTGCTTTTCCGGTATGGTTTTGATCAGGTACGAAACGGACATTATAAAGCTGCTCTCTTTGAACAGGAGCTTTCCAAAAGAATCGGATCTGCATACAGTCATCTGTGTTCAAGCGGAACGGCTGCCCTGTCGGTCGCTCTTGCTGCATGCGGAATAGGTGCCGGTGATGAGGTCATCTTACCGCCGTTCACTTTTATTGCCACAGTTGAAGCCGTACTCAATGCCGGAGCGGTTCCTGTGTTTGCAGAAATTGATGAAACCCTGTGTCTTGACCCAGAAGAGATTGAAAGAAAACTGACCCCACGAACCAAAGCTGTTCTGCCGGTTCATATGTGCGGCAGCATGGCAAGGATTGATGAAATCAAGACCTTTTGTGATCAGAAGGGTCTTATTCTTATCGAAGATACATGCCAGGCGATAGGAGCAAGTTTTCGCGGGAAAAGCCTGGGAACATTTGGAAAGGCCGGTTGTTTTTCTTTTGATCCGGTAAAAACAATCACATGCGGTGAGGGCGGTGCAGTTGTGACGGATGACCGGAAGGTCTATACTCTATCGGATCAGTATGCGGATCACTGTCATGATCACATTGGAAAGGATCGCGGACTTGAAGGACATCCAATCCTGGGAGTCAATTATCGGATTAGCTAATTGAATGCAGCAGTCGGTGTTGCCCAGCTTCGAAAACTGGACTGGATTCTGGATACCCAAAGAAGGAATAAGGCTGCAATCAAGGACAGTATGAGTGCACTTCCGGATATCTCTTTTCGAAAACTTCCGGCTGAAACCGGGGACTACGCAACTTTTTTAAGTTTTTTTTTTTT
>CAYTGW010000064.1:0-18686 GCA_964437395.1 uncultured Desulfocicer sp. | reverse complement strand
CACCTGCGCCTGCTCCGCCGCTACTGGGTGGTCATGCGGCCGGTGAGGTTGCCAGTAAAATCGTGGTTAATACGATCAATGAATATATGGATCGTTTTAAACAGGATGAAAAAGCAGAAGAACTCGAAGACCTGGATCAAACACTTTCCAAGGATGCCAACCGCTTGCTGTCCGGTATTCATCTGGCCAATAAAAGTGTCTACCAGCTTTCTGAAAAGAATCCAAAACTGCGTGGAATGGGTTCGACGGTATCGGCTGACCTGTTGTCTGTTCTGCATACGGTTCAAGCTGAACATATGGCACTTCATCCGGACAACGCCCAAAAAATCGGTGAGAGCTTCAATCATGTCCTCACCAGAGGTATGGGAATCAGTGAAACCGTAAAACCAGACCTGTCTGAATTACAAATATATAAAGATGATATTCTGATTATCTGTTCGGACGGCCTGAGTGATAAGGTAAAACCATCCGAAATTCGTGATGTTGCCTTAACCTGTTCTCCCCGGAAAACATGTGACAACCTGATCCAGATGGCAAATGACCGGGGTGGAGAAGACAATATCACCCTGATCGTGATCAGAATAAAGAATACCCGATCAATCATTTTTCATTTGAAAAAAATGATCGATCGGTTTATCAAAATCAGAAAAATTATTATGAACCGATAACAACACAGGAATTAAAATCGTATCCATAGCAAGGTATTGTCAGATACTCTATCAGGGTTTATTCATTTTATTGACATTCATAGAAAAGAGGTGGAGCATGCCCAGTTTAATCCTTAAATTTAAAGATGAGGTTGTTCGCAAATATCCCCTTGAAAAAGGATCATCCATTACGTTAGGGCGACGGGAATCCAACGACGTTGTGATTGAAAATCTTGCTGTATCCGGGAATCATGCAAAAATCGATTCGATCGGAGAAGGATTTCTGTTTACGGATCTTCAAAGCAAGAACGGGTCTTTTGTGAATGAACAACTTGTCAAATCCCATTATTTAAACCATGGAGATGTTATCACGATTGGCAAACATACCCTTGAATTCCGTTATGCAGATAATGAAAAAAAACCGGACACTGCCGGTGCCGGGATGGACCAGACCATGATCATGGACACGGAAAAACATCGGAAAATGCTTGCCTCCACGATGCCTGACCTTCATCCGGGATTAAACAACGTCGGTCCGATCGGGATGCTGTCAGACCTGTCCGGCAAAACCGAAGATGTGGTACTGACCAAAAAAATGACCAAGATTGGAAAGGCTCCCTCTTCGGATATCGTTATCAGCGGACTTCTGGCCGGAAAAAATGCAGCCACAATCAGTAGAAGGCCTGATGGTTATTACCTCAGCTATGTAGGCGGTATGGCCAAACCCAAAGTAAATGATGAAACCATCAAAGGGGCTAAAAAACTGAACGAGTATGATTTGCTTGAAATTGGCTCATTAAAAATGCAGTTTACCTTTAAAAAGAAATAAGAGGTAATACCAAAGATTCAAGGCGAATTTTCATTGTGCAGAAAATCGCTTATCGTCTTCATATACAGATCTCCGCCATAATAAAAAATCGTATTATGATCTGCCCCGGAAATCTTTACGATCTTCTTATCCTGAGCCGGGCAGGCATCATATAGTGCTACACCATCCGAAAAAGGAATGATATGATCGAATTCCGCATGGATGATTCGCGTGGGTTTTCGATTTTTTTTCATCTTACAGAGATTTCCAATGCAATCCTCTTCGGTTATCCCAAGGGTATCCACATCAATCCCAATAAGCCTCATGAGCGGCAACGTAAATGCAAAACCGCTTTCGACGATCAATCCGGAAATCTGATCCGGATACGATGCTGCAATCTCCAGAGCAGAAGCGCTTCCCAGAGACCGCCCCATAACGGCAAGAGATCCGGAGAGATTATTCTGATCCATCCAATCTTTTACAAACTTGAAAATCATGTGTGCATCCCGCAGCATGGAGGTAACGGTTGGAGATCCATCTGACTTCCCGTATCCCCGATAATCCACCGGGAGAAAATTTATATTCATACGATGATACAGATCCGCCATGTCATCATAATCTGAAACAATCTCCCCGTTTCCATGAAAAAACAAAATATTCGGTAACGACTTATCGGCAATGTGAAATCTTGCCCCGACTGCGATACTCTCTTCAACCGGAATTCGGATACAGGTGTCCGGAGTTGAAGAAAAAAAATCTGTTGCATCCGGCCGGGGGTGAAACAGGTAGCCGGATACTTCCGGTCTGTCCAGTTTAGAACAATCAATATGAGATAAATCCATCATTTTTCTCCATTTGGGTGTGATATAAGCAGGATGTAAAGTGAATCTGTTTTCTTTTTATGGTTACAAAATATCGATTCGATGTCAAGAAACATAAATCATAACAGGTCATTCCATTTGAGAAACATCGGATATTCAATACAGGAGGATTCAGGATTGATCTTTTTGATGATTAACCATGAAAACCCAAGGATAAAACTTGACACCGGAATTTAAATCTCTTAATTTGTAAGCGTTTTGTATTTGTTTTTTACCATTGGAGGGTAAGGGCAAAATCTCCGGCCCAATCCCGATACTCACTTAGATTTTAGCAAATTGAATGAATTGATTTACCAATATAAACATAGAATCATATACCTATTAACTGCACAGTCAAATCGTAAAAAGGTGGCTTTATTATGATCAATACCATTTTAATCGTCGATGATTCACCGGTTGCACGCCGAATGCTGAAAACCTGCATACCAAAAGACAAAGGTTATGAAATATTTGAGGCTGGAAACGGCCAGGAAGGGTTTGAAAAATATAAGGAGCTACATCCGGATATTGTGTTCATGGATCTCACCATGCCGGTTATGGATGGTTATCAGGCAACCGCCAAAATAAAAGAATTTGACAAAGAAGCAATCGTTATTGTCACAACCGCCGATATCCAACCTAAATCGATTGCAAGCGTTATGGAGTTGGGCGCCTTCACCCTGCTTAAAAAACCAGCAAAAACAGAATCCATTCAGGAAGCTATTTCAAAAGTGGAGATTAAAATGAAAAAGCTTCAGGAGAAATAATAATGAATCAAGAGGCCAGTATCAATTTTTCCGAAGATGAAAAAGATATTCTTCAGGAAATAATGAATATCGCCTTTGGTAATGCAACAGCTGATCTTGCCGAAGTTGTAGATATTTATGTCATGCTGAGCATACCGAACATCCAGGTGATCGGTATTGGAGAGCTACCTTTCTACTTGAAAAATACCATAAAGGATGATGGAGAGAGCAGTATTGTTGAACAAAAATTCTGGGGTAACTTCAAAGGATCCGGGCTTCTGGTTTTCCCGAGTGGAAGTGGAAAAGACCTTTTGGCCTTCCTGGATGATAGAGCAGACTATCATCATGAAGGTACGGCTGCCGCAACCCTTGAAAAAGGCGGATTACTCGAAATCGGAAATATCCTTATTGGTGCATGTGTCGGGAAGGTGTCTGAACTGTTAAGCACATTTGTGACCTATTCTCCGCCTCAGGTTTTACAAGGCAAGTCAAGTGATTACAACTATCTGATCGAACATTTTGATCCCCTGCAGACTGCAATCGTGATGAAAACGATCTTCACCTTCAAAGAAAAAGATATCAATGGTTTTCTCTTAATTCTGACCAATCACGAGTCCATCGACTGGTTACGTAAAGCATTGCATGAATTTATGGGTTCATACGAATGATTTTTTCACAAATGTTTGATATGCTTGACGTGGGAATCGTCATTCTGGACAGCGAGCTGAAAGTCTATAAGTGGAATCGCTGGATGTCTACCCACAGCAAACTCCCTCCTGAAAAAATCGTAGGGAAATCCCTATTTGATTTTTTCCCGGATCTGAATACACCCTGGTTCCTGCGAAATTGCAAATCCGTATTTACCTTTGGAAATTTTGCTTTTTTTTCTCAGAAACTTCATAAATACTGTTTTCCATTCAAGGCGTACAATACGCTCGGATCTGACTTTGAATACATGCAGCAGAGTTGCACAGTCGGCCCCTTGCGTGATGAAAATAATCGAATCAACTATATTTATCTTACGGTTCAGGATGTCACCGAGGTTGCAGCCTATGAAAATAAGCTGATCACAATGAATACCCGGGATGGGCTGACCGGCATATTTAACCGGAGATACCTTGAGGCAAAACTGAAAGAAGAGGTTGACAGACACATACGGTACAACCGCCCGCTTAGTCTGATCATGCTGGATATCGATCATTTTAAAAAAATTAACGACACCCATGGTCACCAGGCTGGTGATTTTATTTTAAAAAGCCTTGCCACTACAATTGACGAAAGGATCAGGGCCGTTGATATTGTCGCCAGGTATGGCGGGGAAGAATTCTGTTGTCTGCTGCCGGAAACGACTTCCGAATCCGCTCTGGCGCTGGCTGAATTTTTACGCATGGGCATCGAAGCGGAAATCTATCATTTTAAAGACAAAAGCATTAAAATCACCATCAGCCAGGGAGTTTCGGATTTAAGCGATGGCGTTGATTCAGCCGAAGCGCTCCTGAAACTGGCGGATGATGGCCTCTATGAATCAAAAAGATTGGGCAGAAATAGAGTTTCAATGATATCTAATAAAAAGAAAAACCCATAATCGCAAGAAAATGGGAGAGCAAACCGGTTCATGATTCTTCAAAACTGACCTCAATGGTAAAATCACCATTATCCGTATGATAAGGCATGGCAATCACCGGTCTGTTTTGAATAAACGGAACCTCATGGGATGAGCCCATCAATACCGTTGACAACTGAGCCTTCAAGGATTTGCCCTTTTCCGTCATTTTTGTGGTTACCTGGCCGGAAATCATATTGGTGATCTCTCCGACCGCATCCTTGATTTCATCATTCACTTCAGTCATCTTTTCGCCAAACATGGCGGACACAACCGACAAGATCAGTTTTTCCGAAAAACTGATGGATATGATACCGTTGAAATCACCGGAAAGCGCGATCACTCCGGAGATTGCACCGGTTGCAGACAACTCTTTTTTCAAATACGGCTTCCGGGCTTTTGCAGTGGCGGAAGCAGTGGTCTCCAGAATATGGAGGGTTGCTTCTACAAAAGGATTTACAAGTTCAGCATCCATATATACTCTTGGAATGAAGAGGTTAGCCGGGTTACCTGTTTGCCGGTTTTCTTTGGGATGGTGTTTCCATAATAATCAATTCAAAAATGTAAGTCAACAATGCCATCCATCCGGCAATACCTGCCGGCGTTGATCCTTCTTTTATGCAACATGCAAATGCAGGTTTAGCGCATCACATACTTTTATAAAAGTCACAATATTGCAATTGGCGCCGTTTTCAATTTTTGAGAGCTGCTGCTGGGTGACCTGCACCTTTTTTGCAATCTGACTGTGGGGGATCTGCTATCATCAAAGCCATTGTAGAAGCAAGGCCGGCAGGGAACCCCGGCGTATGCCTAGGTATGAGAGACTATGTCTCAATCCTGATTGGTCATTGCAAACGCAAGACAGTGCGTGTGGTAATCTAAAATTATCTAAGGGCTATGGAACCAGCATGTCACCGCTGAAGCTACCGGGGTCGGGAACGAGAATATCCTGAATAACCCGAGACACGTGGTACTGCATCAAACAATCAAATCTTAGGCCTTAAACTTACCAACCATCTTTTTTAACTCCTGTGCCAGTTTACTCAATTCCTCAGCTCTCGAAGTGAGCTTGCTGCCGCTGTCAGACATTTCAATCGCTGCCTGATTGACTTCTGATATATCTTTCGCAATTTCATCTGAAACGGCTGAGCTTTGAGAAACGTTTTCATTTACTTCCTGAATCCCGACTGCAGCCTGACTCATATTGCTTGCGATCTCATTTGTTGTTGAAGATTGCTCTTCTACGGCACTGGCAATCATGGATACAACTTCGTTTACCTCATAAATTATTTTTTTTATGTCTCTGATTTCTGTAATTGCTGCTCCTGTCGAGCCTTGAACCCCTTCAATCTTCTTCTTTATCTCTAAAGTAGCGGCTGCAGTTTGCCGGGCTAACTCCTTGATCTCATTCGCCACTACCGCAAACCCCCTGCCTGCGTCACCGGCGCGAGCCGCTTCAATTGTGGCATTCAAAGCCAGAAGATTCGTCTGATCAGAAATATCTTTGATAACCTGTGTAACCTTGCCTATTTCCCTGGCAGCCCTCCCAAGCTCATCAACTTTATCGGAAGCACTGTTCATCTGTTTGACAGCGGAATCAGTTATGGTACTTGCCTTTTCGGTGTTTTTTGCTATCTCGACAATCGTCTTTGTCATTTCCTCAGCCGCAGATGCCACCGCATTCACATTCATCGACGCCTGTTCTATAGTAGCGGCCACTGAATCCATATTCGTACTCATCTCTTCAGAAGCTGCTGCTACATTATTTGCTTTTCCCAATGTCTCCTTATTACGGGAAGACATGACATTCGAAATATTCAACAGATCGGAAGAGGAGTTATCAAGCGTATTGGCATTTTCAGCAATATTTTTTATCATACCCTGAATGTTTTCTTCAAAGATATTAAACCACTTGGCTAACATTCCAACCTCATCTTCCACCTTAACATCAAGGCGGCGCGTAAGGTCACCTTCCCCTTCGGCAATATCCTTCAAAATATCAATGGTAGTTGTTATCGGTCTGAGTATTCTTGACACCAGTAAAACGGCTAAAAAGGAACCCGCAATTACACAGGCGAGGGCGATGCCCAAGCCGAAGCCAAATGTTTTTGACAACGAACTTTCCAATGTTTTTATTATGATATCTTCAGAATCGATGATGCTCGCTTCAAACTTTTTGATTGCGCCACTTGTATTTTTTTCAACATTCGCCGCTACCTTGGCATGAGCACCTTTTGCAATTCTTCCTGAATCAGCGGTCTGTTCCTCAATTTTTTTGCTGGCTTCATCAACTTTTTCCTTAAGCTTCAATGGTATATTTGTCTCCAACTCACTGATGGCATTGCTTAACTGATCGTTGGAATTGTTGATGACCTGCTGTATTCTCATCTGATTTTCCAATAATTCGGTGATCACTTCTTCAGTTTTTTCCATCTGAACCTTTGAAGAATTTTCCAATTCCGAGGAGATGGCATAATTGACTTTATTGGCAACCAGATTCATCTCTTCTGTCATTACTTTTGCCTGCAGGTCAAAATCACCGGCCAATTTCTTATAAAACGTATTTTTTCTTTCATTTACCCGCTCTTTTAGAGATTCAAAGGATTTCGTCATAAATTCGATCAGTTGATCGTGGTTAACGTTAGGGATTTCAAGTTTGCCGATAAGTTCAATTAATAACGTATCTATTTCTTCGTTGTTCTGGTCCTGCATTTTTTGAAGATTAACCTCCACTTCTTTGATCAACTGGTCGAATCGGTTCAGGTTATCCAAACCAGATGTCTTCAGGGAATTCAGGTTAAAAATAGCCATATTCGCCAATAGACCTTGCGAACTGTTATCGAACTCCATGACTTCACTCAAGGAATCAGTTGAATTGGATAGAATGTCATCAAGGCCATTTCCAACAATCTCCTTTTGTGATTCAAGAATTTTAGCAACATTATCTCCAACACCTTGAATCACTCCATCAATAACTGTGACAAATTCTTTCTGGTTATCATTTGCTATCGCAATCACATTGTCGATTGCCACCAGTCCGCTGGCTTCTCTGATTCCATCATCGGCAAGCTTGGTAAATTTGCTGAATTCCGCGATAATGGATTTCTGTAAATCTTCAAGTTTTTCAGAGACCCCTGCCAGAACCCGGTTTTTTCCACTATTGGACAGATAGAGCGTCGAAACCATGATAGAAATACTGACCAACAGTATCAGGGTAAAATTCAATAATAGAAACTTATGACTGATCTTTAAATTTGCCCCTTTAAACAGTGAATCGTTCCCTTTTAAACCCGGATTCAAATGTTTCATCTGAGGCTCCTTCCTCTTTTTCATTTTATATTCGGCGGCGTTCCATCGAAATCAAAATTTATTTGGTTTTCACCTTTTGGGTTATCTGGTCAACCAGTTTAATAACAATCAGATTGTCCAGATTAACAGACTTTGTAAGCATTTTCATTTGGGAGGATAGATCCAATGATTTTTGTATTTCCTTACGGGGGGGAGTCAAGAGATCAAACTTCAACCCTCCTTTATGGTGAACTAACGATTCGATCACAATGGATTTGGGAAAATTAAAATATGTTTCCTGAATGATGGCCGTCTGATTGGCGCCGGATTTGGCGATATCATTTTCAATAAAATGACAGCTATTGATCAGACTATCAAGCCATTCATGAACTGCAGACTCGTTCTTCTCAATGATTTCCGAACGGATAACCAATACTGTTTCGAGCGTTCCTGCCAGTTGCTCCTTTTGCCCGTCAACTTCCATACATAAATTCTCTTTTTCCGCAATTGTCCCGTAGGGCTCAGGAAGATAGATGGCATCTATCCTGTTGGTTTTCAGATCATTGATGACGGTATTCAATGAAACGCCAATGGTTTTGTAATCAAACCCGGGACGCAACTTGGCTGCCGACATGACCTGGTTTAGTCTCAGGTTCTCGCCGGAATCCAGCCCAGGAACTCCGATAAGCTTGCCGCGCAGCATCTCGAACCCCCCCTTGTTTTTTGCAAGGAGCCTGGACCCTCCCATATGTATCGCCGCGATAATCTTGATCGGGTATCCATCGGCGGCAATACTGAGAGCCATGGGAACAGGAATGGAGGCAACTTCAATCGCTCCTACCCTCAAGGCCGCTTCAAGAGAATTATAGGAGTTATACCTGTCTAATTTGAGATTAACTCTGTTAAGTGTCATCCTGTCGTTCTCATATGAAACCACCAGCGGTAATTGACGCAAAAGAGGCAGGTAACCAATACGGAGAGGCACCTTTGCTTCTGCAGCAGCATCTTGCGCAAAACAACTCAGCAATGAACTGATGACAAGTATCGTCATTACAAGCTTTATTTCAACTCGTTTCATGGCTGTTTACCTTTTATTATTATTCTAAAGGCTCCAACTTGACCGGATTCTCCTCCCGGGTTCGTGCCAGGTCTTCACCTTTTTTAGTTGCGATAATCTGAAAAAGATCCCATTCGTTTTTGCTTTCAGAAGGCTTCTTTCCTATAGCTACATACGTCGGATGAATCCCCTGATGATCCCAGTCACGCCAGTATTCCTCTTCCCCCAATAGTTTGAATTTATGCCCCTCCAGAGCCTTAATCACTTTAATATGGTCAAAAGACTTTGCCCGCTCAACCGCATCTGCATATTGAAAAATAGCCACCCATGCTGATGCTGCGCCATTTCCCGGTGGCTTGTTGTATTCCTTTTCAAAGGCAAGCACGAATTTTTTTGAACCTTCGAGCTGCCCTGCAAGACTATGATCCCAGGGCATGGAGGTTAGAACTCCCTGCATGACTTCTGGACCTAGGGGCTGGGCCATATGAATCTCCATCAGAGGAACGACGATCGCCATATTTTCCCGCAACTTCAACTGGGTAACCTGCTTCAAACAATTGATCATATCATTGCCAAAATGGACCAACACCAACACATCCGGTTTTGCCTTTTTGGCTTTCAAAAGATCTGAAATATAACTCTTGGCTCCCAGTTTCGTCGGCTGATTCAGTACGGTGACGGCTCCGAATGATTCGGTCACTTTCTGCATGGATTCCTGAAGAGTCTGTCCCCAGGTATAATCGGCATATAAGTAAGCATATTTGGCTGTTTTGCCGAATTTTTCCACCAGTGTCTGGGCCATTGCTTTTGCTGTTTGATGGCCATTGTTATACCAGCGGAAACAATGCCGATGTCCATGTGTCCCGGTTGTTTCATTGGAATGCGTCAGAGCCGCCATATAAACAACACCGCTTTTCTGACACTCCTCGCACTGAGAAATCGCTTCAGCCGAGCTGGATCCTCCCGTAACCATAACAGCTCCGCCTTCAATGAGTTCTCTGGCATTCTGACGAGCGACCTCGGCATCAGTTTTTGTATCCTTAACCGTATAAACGATTCCCTTCCCAAGAATCCCTCCCTTGTCATTCAACATCTTGATTGCCAGCTTATAGGCTTTCAGCTCATCTTCCCCCTGGAGCAAATATGGACCCGAAAGGGGCACATTGATACCAATCATCTCCGTATCCCCGGCAGCCCCTGATCCGATAAAGAGCAGATTCAAAACAAAGCAAAACGCGCAGATCGTAAAAATATTTTTTACACTATCCATGTGTTGCCTCCTTAGAGTGTTTGAAAAAAAATATTTGGAATTATTTTATATATCCTTTATTGAAAACTGTATGTCAAGAAAAGTTTGAACACAATATATTGTATGAACAATGCCAGCCCACCGGCAAACGTACCGAATCCCCTGCCTTGTTTTTGAACAGAAGATAACCATTTTGCTGACCAAATAAAAAAAGATCTTTTGTGATTTCAACATCCAGTTTGCAATAGTCGACGATTTTCCGGAGCTCTCCCTTCTTCCACCATTCAAGCGCCATCATGCCATCCCCGCTTTTCTGAACACCCAGCGTTGCACCGGCAAGATGATCCAGCGACAGCCGGTAGCCCAACCGATGATGCACCTCTTCAAGGATATCCAATGTTTTCAGTTTTGAAAAATCAAAGTTTGTATAATGGCTCAAAACCAGATAGTCAAAACGTTTGATATTAAATCCGACCACATACTGAAAATCCAGTAAGCGTTCGATCAGGCCAGGTATGTTGTCTTCCATGTACTCCAGGTATTGATCTTTCTGAGAATCATACAGAACCGCGCAACTGATCCCCATTTTCCGGGCCTGATGCCATCCTCCCACCTCCTGGGCCGAACGCTGTGTTTCCAGATCCAGACCACCGAAATACGCATTGGAATCCTTGCAGGGTATCAGCAGGTCTGTTTTTTCTTTTACCGGCAGGATTTCAATTTTTTTTTCAAAAATCTGCACGGTATTGTTCAAATCCGGTACGGTTCTTTTTTGAATCCGGTCCATGATAAAATAAGCAGATGCCTTATCAATCGGCCGGTTGCCGGAACCGCATTTGGGGGAATGGACACATGCCGGACACCCTGTTTCACAAGGACAGGTCTCGATAATCTGCGTTGTCCGGAGAAACAGCTCTTCTGCCTGATCATAGGCAATCTCACACAAACCCGCTCCACCCGGACTTCCGTCATACACAAATACAGCAGCCTGATTCATCTGCGGATGAAAAGGAATGGAGATCCCACCGAAATCATTCCGGTCTGCCATTACAAAAAAAGGAACCACGCCGATGATCGCATGCTCAATCGCATGAATTCCCCCCATAAAATGGAGATATTTGGATATCACCTCATCCTGCACCGTACCGGGGATTGCAATCCAGAATCCCTGGGTTTCAAAGGTCTGGGCAGGAAGATCCAGCGGAATGACATTGATTTTTTTCCGGGCATGAATACGCCATTTCTCATACCCGGTAACCTGTTCGGTCACTTTCAGTTGTCCATAATATATCGTTGTTCCCAGCAGATTCTTTTGACCGAATATTTCAAGAATTTCCGTATGTTTATTGGAACGGGCCCTCGTATAATAGGGAACATCGGCAGGGGCGGCTTTTATAGTCATCTCATTTAACAGCAGATGATCCACCTTGTATGTCTTGCCATTATGAAGATAAATGGCTCCGGGATGCGTTTCCTTGAATGCACGGAATCCATCGATTTCGCCCAGATTTTCCGAGGTCTGGCTGCAGATGATGTGAAAACGGTTTCCCGAACCTCTCAAATCAACATGCCTGTGAGGAATCTTCAGGCGGGAAAACAGCCGTTCACCATCCCCGCTTCTGAGCAAATCTCCTTTGTCTTCCAGAAGAGAAGCTGTTTTTCGAACAGATTCATCCTGCATAAACGGTTCCGCAAGAAGCAAAGGAAATTCCGCAGCAGCGCACACCAGATGTTTTTTCAGAATCTCCTGGTTATAGGGATTGATCACAGCCGCTTCCGGCTTTTTTTTCATGAACTCGATCGGATTCCGGACAAAGTACTGATCCAGTGCATCCTCACCCGCCACCAGAATCAGGGCTGCTTCCTGCCCGGAACGCCCTACCCTGCCACTTCTCTGCCATGTTGCCATGACAGACCCCGGATACCCGACCAGTATGCACAGATCCAGATCACCGATATCAATCCCCAGTTCCAGCGCGCTGGTCGTAATCACCGCCAGCAGTTCTCCATTGGAAAGCCTGGATTCAATATCCCGGCGTTCTTCCGGGAGGAACCCGGCCCGGTACGCGCTGATTTTATCCTTGAATTGTCCGGACTGACTGCCGGCCCAGATTGCAATCAATTCCGTCATCTTTCGGGATTGCGTGTATACAATGGTTCGCAATCCCCGATGAAGGGCCGCCTTTAACAGAAGTATGGCTGACTGAGCCGGGCTCGCATCCGGATTCATCAGAACCACATGCCGTTTTCCCTGAGGTGCACCGCTTCTCGATACAACTTTCACATCCAGCCCGGTAAGCCGGCCGGCAAGTTCACCTGGATTTGCAATGGTAGCGGAACTGAATATGAAGGTAGGCCTTGCGCCATAATAATGACAAACCCGGATCAGCCTCCGGAATACCTGAGCCATATGGGAACCCATGACACCGCGATAGGTATGCACCTCATCAATCACAACAATCTGAAGACCGGATAAGAATTCAATCCATCGGTCATGATAAGGCAGAATCGCCAGATGCAGCATTTCCGGATTGGTCAAAAGCACATGGGGAGGAGACAGCCTGATTTTCTTGCGGTTCCAGGCCGAAGTATCACCGTCATATATTGCCGCGCCCGGACAATCTTCTCCTATGTGTTGTGCGGTTTCCTGAAAATTTTTCAATTGATCCTGAGCCAGTGCCTTTAATGGAAAAATATAAAGCGCCCGCGCATTGTCATTTTGAATGATCCTCTCCAATACCGGGAGATTGTAGATCAGGGTTTTTCCGCTTGCGGTTGGTGTTGCAATAACCGTGTGCAGCCCCTTTTGGATATGATCCATCGCTTCTGCCTGATGACAGTAAAGCTCCTGAATGCCGATCCGGTTCAGCACTTCCTTCATTTTACCGGACATGAGTCCGGATATGGATATTCCATCACCTGGATTTCCAGTCAACATCTGGTGATAGGCAACCTGATGTTTCATCCGCTCGGATTGGATCAATGCATCAATATATTCCCGGATTTTTTCTTTTTTTCCCATTGAGAAACAAGGTATCGTTATGGTATCAACACAAAAATCGGACAGAGAACAACAGGCTTGCTGAAAATACACAAAAAAGCTTCAGCTCTCAATGATTACCGTGTATCCTTTTTCCAGGAACAACACAACATTCCAGTTTCATTTTTTTTAATGCTTTACAAAAACCGATTGCATCTTATTATAAAGCTCAAACAGGATCTGTTGATCATAAAGGAGAAAAAATGGGCTGGAAAGATTTTTTTAATAAAAAAGATGGCAACGATAAGGACTCCCTGACCAAATTCGATCTTTCCGGTCTGAAAACCGGATATTATGTTGATTGGGATATGAAAACCTGGGAAGTTGTCTCGGCCAGTTGGTACAACTGGGGAGACAATGAAATTACCTACGAGTGGCAGTTGAAGACCGTTGATGATACGGTTTATCTTGAATACCAGTCTGATGATGAGGAATACTGGAGCATTTGCAGAAAAATCAACCTCGGAAAGCTTGATCCTGGTATTCAAAAACATATTCTGGATCATGGCGACCCGCCGGAAGAAATCCGTTACAACGACGAAACCTATCATCTTGAGGAATCCGGAGGCGGTCATTATTTCAAGGATGCCGGCAGTTCAGGTCAGGAACTCATTTCATGGAACTATGAAGATGAGGAAGGAAACAATTTTCTCACAATTGAGCAGTGGGGAGAAAACAGTTTTGAAGCATCCTTTGGATTTCCAGTGGAAGAATACCAGTTCACAAATATCCTGCCGGGTGATGGGAAAGATGAAATCCCTCTATAGATTCTTTGCCATGGACAGCATGTTTTTATGAACAGTCAGATGATAATCCGGCTGAATCAGTTCATGGTGGTCTTCATAAAAAGGAACATAGACCAGTTTAAAACGTTCCGGTTGGATCTCGATTTCCGGCAATTGATTTAAAAACTCCCTGGCCGGTCTGACAAACTCTGCAAGATTGATTTTCAGGCTCTTCACCGCCTCTGTTACCGGCAGGGTGACCGGATACATCATTCCTGTCCGAGGGAATTCACTGGCCATCCCCTGATCCGGCTGTGCAAGCGTCAATTGCCGGGATAACTGAATAAAAATTTTGGGACGCACCTTAAACGCCTGAACCCAGAAATAAAACGGTTTTTCCTCCATCCCTTTCTGGATTGCCTTTGGCAGATTTGCCCGTTGGATCAGATCTTTGTATGAATTCAACTGAATCCCGGAAACCGATGCCCTGATCCTCCAGAACGGCAGGTAATATGAATTTCCCTGTCCGCCGGACAGGATGCCGAACTTTAGTTTCAGCAGCCCTTTCCCCGTGGACAGCCAGCTTGTGTGGCAGTTCAGGCAATTCAATGTCAATGAATCCCGTCCGCCGTCTAGATCCCAGCCGCAATCCGGACATATGACCGGGATAAATCGTATGGGCCAATTGGGTTTTTCCGTGTTTTTCGGTGTTACCAAGCCCATTTCAGGAAGTCCGGATGTGATCGGTTTCTCCAGAATCGCGTCATAAATTTTCTGATCAATATAAAACGGGGAATAGATCAGGCTCAGATGGTCACCGACAAAAGCAGAAAAGAAAATCTCCTTTTTTGAATTCTCCCTGAAACTCCTTTCAAACTGACTCAGCATCCCATGGACTGGAAGAATCGGTTTCAGAAAGCTCCCTCTGGTGCCTGGAGTAACAAACTTCAGTTTCAATGCCTGTGACCGAAGCCCGACAGATTCCGGAAAACAGTCAGACTGAATCGCCAGGGAACTGATGTCGACAAACCGATGATCCATCCCTTCCAAAGAACCGGTAAACATCATTCCTTTATACCGCCAGTAAGGAACATATATGATTTTCCGGTTCATTGCAGATGATTTCGGCTCAAACATATACCGAAAATATTGACCCCCAAGCAGGTATGAACGTACCCGGCAGAACGGGCAGTTGAACAGCCGTTCCGCCTCCTCCAGGACAGCCGGAGCCCCGCATTGAGGACATTGATGATCAATGGAAAAATTCATTCGTCATGCCTTGTAATGATATCTTCATGAATCCAATATGATGTTCCGGAACAGGAATCATTTTATCTCAATACGCTATGTTATTGTTTTCAATACAGTAAAGAATAGGATACGGTCAAGCCCCGAATGACTCCATTGCCCACCGGAAACATCCAGACAACCCATATCACATCCATAAAAACTATTACCGGAAAAAATGTTAAAACAAGGGTTGAAAATATCAAAAAGAACAGGTAGTGATTTCATTTCTTACTACGGATGATGGAGGGAAATGAAATGCGTCGAATCAGTATTGGAATCTTATGTCTGATGGCAATGATCATGTACAGCAGCCCTTTTGTTGTGGCCCAGGACGACAGTAAAACAAAATATCAGGGGTCAGATGGAACAATCTGTATTCCCATGGGAAATTTAACCATCAGGCCTCCGGAATCGGTTGTTCCGTTACGAACCCCGGTTGACTTTCCGCACTCAAGGCATTTTTCCCAAAGCTGCATGAAATGTCATCACACATGGGATGGAAACAGCCCGGTCAAAACATGCACAACCTCGGGTTGTCACGATCAGGTGGATGTGCCCAAAAATCCCCTGAAAGAGGGCATGTTCACAAAAGAAGCCTTGAAGTACTATAAATATGCGTACCATAAACAGTGCAGTGAGTGTCATCGGGTTCTGAAAAACAGGAAAAAGCGATTCACGGATTCAACATCCACTACAGCAGATACATCTTTTCCGGAATCCGTACCCACAGGCTGTGTGGAGTGTCATCCCAAAGAGTAAACCAATCCCGTCCCGGATGAACCTTTCCTGCATCAGATGCTTCCACGGATTCGTAAGATTCCGTTCCATCTCCGTGGAAGCATTCCGTATGCTTCTGCTCTTGCGCCTGTCACATCCGTTCCCCGCAGTTATTGCAAAATCGGGAATCGGATAAATCCTCAGTCTTGCACTTTCTACAAACCTTTGGAGCAGGCAGTTCATCTGCGGGATGGCCGCACATGGGGCAGAAATGGGCTTCTTCCGGAACCGGCTGTCCGCACTCCTTGCAGGTTAATGCAGACGCGGAAGAAGACGCTGCCCCACTTTTGTTCTCTTTATCAAAAAACTTTGCAAACATGGCCGGCATCATGATTCCCATCCCCATGCCCATACCATTACCGGCTCCGCCCTCCGAAACAGCCGCCTTTTCCATTGCCATGGCCGCCTTCATCTTCATCAGCTTGTCCATGTCCTTCAGAACTTCCATCCGGCCCCGGTCATCAATCGCCTGCTGCACCTCAGGAGGCGGTGTGACCGAATTGATATAGAGATGGGTCATTGCCAGTCCAAAATGCTGGAAATCATTTTGCAGTTTTTCCAAAAGGCCTTTGGATATTTCATCATATCTGGATGGGAGATTGAGAACCGAATCCAGCATCTCCCCCATATAATCATTGAAACGGGACACAATCACCAGGTTCAAATACTCTTCGATCTCGGAAGTGCTGAACATCCCTTTTGTTCCCACCAGTGAGTTAACAAAAAGTATGGGCTGAACGATCTGGAGATTGAATACGCCGAACGCACGCAGCCTGACCAGTCCCAGTTCCGAATCCTTAAATGTGACCGGCTCCCGTGTCCCCCACTTTAAATTGGGAAACACCTTCAGGTTGCAGAAAATGATCTCACTCCGAAGCGGAGACTCCATTGCCCAGGGTATACTCAGAATTTTGGTCAGAATCGGTATATTGGCTGTTTTCAGTGTGTGCCGGCCTTGGGCAAACGCTTTTACCGCCTTGCCTTTATAAAAAAACACGGCCGCCTGACTCTCCCGGACCGTTAACTGGGCGCCCCACTTGATCTCGCCCGATCCGGATTCAGGAATCCGCTGCACCAGTTGTTTGCCGGTGTCATCAAACCATTCAATATTTTCCAGAAATACCAGATTGTTTGTGCCCATTTTTTTCTCCTCTATCTATTTTGTCGTGTTTCGGGGTCTGGGTCTTGCCAGGGAAGAAAACGGTAAAACCGGTTTACGAATTGATGCATGATTATTCCATTTTCTGGAAAAAGTGTCAATTGCCTTGAATATCCCATTTTTGATTTGATTCTTTGATGGTTATCTGAAAAAAAGGGAAACAGAATCGTGTCACGGCAGATCCACTCGGATCTGCTGAAAAAAAACTGAATATTACAGGAGGAAAAATGCGCGGAGCCCTCATTATTGTCGTCCTGATCGCCATGCTGATTGTTGGAATTCTGGTAGTGAAAGATATGAAGACCGAAACGGTTGACGGCGTAACCAAACAAGAAGCCATTGAAAAAGCGGAAAAGTCGGTGAAAACTGCCGAAGATGCCATCAACAGGATAACCGATAAAGCCAAAAAGTCGACCGAGTATTAGGTACATCCGGGAAGAGGAGAATTTTCTGCCCAGGTTTTCCGGATATAAAGATTGATCATATGGGGAATTCCGGTTGCTTCTTGCGATCATTTGTCCAGACCATCGATGATCCGAACTTCCGGCACGGTTTTCTGTTTTTCCATGGCACTACTTACCATCGAATTTGACTTTAACAATTTGTTATTATATAGAATTCAAATACTGGCCTTAAAAATGTCAAGTTGACAGCATTTAATATTAACGATTCTATAATGGTGATATAATGGGTAACAGGCAATGCAGTAACGACTCACTAATAAAAGAGTATGAACTGACACAAGACATGATTAAACATTATGATGATATTTCGATCAGATTCGGTGGAGTGCTGCAGTCCGGTGTATTATTATTCTTGGGTCTTTCTTTTGGATTATTAAGCAGGCAGCATGAAATGTTTATATATTTATTCCCTTTCGTTATTTTATTTGTAATACTTGCTAATTTAGTAATTTCTTTTTTCTTTGAACGTCATAGAAGTATATCTCAAATAAAAATACATCGAATTTTGGAGATTGAAAAACAACTTGGATGGAAACAGTTTTCTTTAGTTAATGATAAAATCAAATCTAATGCCATCAAATCATATCCTTCCAGAATAATGATAATAATTTATCAAATAGGCTTACCAGTATTGCTGGTCATATCGTACTTAGTTGTTTTGTTTTGTGTCCCTCAAGCCAACGGCGAAACCATACTGCATATTTAACATTAAAATTAAAATATTCAGGCCCTAATTCCACATAGTAACAAATTGTTAAAGAGCTCAGCCGCATCTATATCGATTACGACTATTGTTCAGGGTTCGAAGTGCCCTGATCTTCGTGACTGCCGAGCGGTTATAATAAAATTAAATCTGGTATGGGTGGCCATTGTTATGGCCACCCATATTTTTTGTGACTGATTTTACCTGTTGTTATGTATAATTAGTGTTTGAACGGTAACCATAAACATATTGAAATTAAAAGAAAATATC
>CAYTGW010000063.1:0-18922 GCA_964437395.1 uncultured Desulfocicer sp. | reverse complement strand
GTTCTGTTTCATCAGTTGTGCTGCTTTTTTTGAGCTGCCGAGGCAGCACTTGCAAAGTACCATCATATCCAGATCCTGTTGTTCCGCCAGAGCAAGATTCCTTGCGGCCATCAGGATAAAAGTCTTGTTGTCGGTATTCCGGATCGGATTGCCGCAGCATTTGAATTCACTACTATCCACAAGCTCAATGCCGAGTTTGTTCAATACGGCTCTGGTGGAGAGTTCATACTGCTGAACCCTGACCGGAATATTACAACCCAGAAATAATGCAAATTTCATCATCGCATCCCTATTTAACAGCGCGTTCATCAGATACGGTTCTATTCTGAAGAACGGCTTGCCTCCTTTGCGGCAAGGTTTTTAAGCTCATAAAATATATCGGTCACTTTTACTCCCTGGGGACAGTGCTCCTGACATTGGTAGCAGGTCAGACAATACCACAGCATTCTGGAACCCATTGCCAGGTCTTTGACACCGAATCCCATGGAACGTATGATCTGATGTGGCAGCAGGTCGAGGTGCTCCTGTGGATTTTCGTAATTGCCGACCACAGGGCATACGGTTGAACAATTTTCACATGTAAAGCAATAGGAATAGGTTCCGGCGCGTGCAGAAAGGCCGGCTGACTGCTTGAATTCCCTGTTTGCAGATGTCAATGAAATCACTTCTTCGGTTCTGTTTATCAGTTCAAAAGGATCGGTTAGGTCTTTTTGCGCTTTATGTAATGGATTGTCATACTGCGCCGGGTCCAGTTCCTGCTGCTTGAGTCCCCGGTAAAAAGAAAAAGGTGTCAACATCAGAGAGACGGAATGCCCGCGCTGAATCAGCTCTTCTCTGACGTTAAACCACAGGTCCCGAAGATTGATCCCTGCGGGACAGGCAACCGTACAGCGGTCACAATTGGTGCAAAGATATATTCCCTGCTGAATCGCTGCAAGACCCCGGGCGTTGATATTCTTTCGGGTAATATAGTCCTTCAGAAATACCATTCTTTCCGACGGCAGGATATTTTCATTCCCGATGCTGTCAAAGGCAACCGCGACAGAGCAGTGAAGACTGCATGTGCCGCAATGCGTACAGGAATCAAGTTCCATAACCTGGCGGGTCATGATATTGGCCGGATCGGAGTTTTTGTCCATGACCGCATTGGCCAGCAGACTTGCCGGAGTAGTAAACAGATGGAACATCTTACTGAAGGGTAGATAAGCAAGCCCCAGGAAACAGGTCAGGATATGAATATACCAGATCTTCTGATAGTGGTTGTAGGATGTGAGTTTGGTAGACTCCAGAGCAATGCCGGAAAGCATGATGATCGCCAGCATAATGATGACATAGTGATCCATGGCATTGGTTTTCAGGCGCGGCACTTTCAAAATAAAACGGCGGTAGACAGCAATAGCAATACCTGAAATCACCATGCACCCGGAAAAAAGAAGGAATGGATTGAGCTTTAAATAATACCTGTTAAAAAGCGAAGTCGGTATGACTCTGTCAAGGGCATGAGTGAAAAAAAGGAACATGAAACCGGCATAAATCAGCATATGCATGAGCCAGCGGAGCTTGTCATTTTTCAGTACCCGTATCTGAAGAAGCACGTCCATGATAAAAACCCGGATCAGCGTCACAAGCTTTTGACTGAATATGACGGCAATCAGCCCTTTCAGTGCAGCCGGGATTCTTGCCGATATCGTCTTGTTCTTCGAATGGATACCGATACTGAAACGGAACCAGCCTGAAATTTTATATATCAGACCGATCCCAAAAACCGTCAGGGCCGCATGCAGCACGATATTGTAAAACATTTGTCAGATTTCCTTTTACATTCATTTCCCGCAAGCAATCTGTCGGGAAAATTAAAAAACGGGTCTCAATCAATACACCTCATTATTACGGCTTTTCTTCATCATCCCTTCCGGATAGAAATCTCCAGAACAATGCAATACCAATCAGAGCGGCGATCATCAGAAGATAGAGAACCCCTTTGGTATATGTAAAAAAATCCTGATAGGTATAAAAAATTGTTTCCATCAAAAACATGCCTCCTTATTCCGATTCGTTTTCATGTTGACATTATAAATGGTCACACAAAGGGCAGGCACAGGGGCCTGCCCCTACGAATTGCAAAATGGAATTATGTAACCAACTTGGTCTTTTAGTGGACATCCTTGTACTCCGGATGCTCATAGAAAATAGGCATTCTGGTTACAATAAATCTGAAAATGACAATGCCGATTGTTACGATAAAAACAGATGTGGCGATTTCCATCCAGTGCGGGAAATATCTTTGACTGGAGGGAAGCTGCCAGTTAAATGCAATCAGACAGACATTCAGCCGGTTGATGACAATGCCAATCACTGTCCATGCAGCAGTCCATTTGATCAGTTTTAGATCCTTGTTCCGAACCCCGACCGCGTATAAAAATGACGGCAAAGCAACAAACCCTATCAATTCAACGAGAAACCAGAGTCCATATGGGGTTACCAGAAGACGCCAGTTGTCTCCTCCGGCAATTCCCATCGTTTTTATGATAAAATAACCTGCAAGCACCAGGGAAGCGGCTTTGCCGAAACCCAGGGTTACGCCTTCATTTTCATTCAGATGCGTCTCATCCATTTTATCATGAAAAAAATGGTGGGAAAGCGTGCTTTCAAATATGACCATAGACAAGCCGGCGATAATGCTGGATACAAAAAAGAAGACCGGCAGATAGGGAGAATACCAAAGGGGGTGGAGCTTGGACGGAGCGATCAGGAAAAGGGCGCCCAGAGAGGATTGATGCAATGTGGAGAGAACAACACCCAATACCGTCAGGGCCAGGGTCAGCTTCACTGCAAGAGCTCTCACTTTTTTAATCCCCAGCCATTCCAGCGGAGCCGGTACGAATTCGAGAAATAAAACCGTCAGGTAGAGCGCAACGCATGCGGCCACTTCAAAAAGAAGTGATGTTGTTCCCTGCTGCATGATAAAAGGATATGGCAGCCGCCAGGGTCTGCCGACATCATAATTCAGGGCGAAAACAACGAGCGAATACCCTAAGAATCCTGTTAACACCGCCGGCCTCACCGCAGAATGGTATTTTTTCATTCCAAAAAGATATACGGCTGCTGATGTAACATACCCTCCTGCTGCAAGGGCTACACCCACAAGCAGATCAAAGCCAATCCATAATCCCCAGGGATTGTCATTGGAAAGATTGGTGACCGCTCCTAATCCCATCGTAAACCGCAGGATGGTGATCACAATCCCGACGACAATGATGGAACCGGACACTATATTAAAAGGGGTCAACCATGTTTTGACCTCCATTGCAGATTTGTCAGACATCAGATATCCTCCTTGGTTCGGGACTGGGCAGCTTTTTCAAGAGCTTTTTGGACCTCTTTTTCAACAGCAGTTTTTGTTTCTTTTTTAACCTTTGCAAGGGCATCGGCCAGTTTTGAATTTGCCTTGTCAAAAGCAGTCCGGACTGCCTCGTCAAGCTCCTGCTGGAAAACAATCTCTTTGCGTTTGGATATGGCGTATATTCCCGTTAAAAGTACAGGCCATAATCCCACAACCATGGGAACGGCTGAAAGAGCGCCGGAGGTCAGTTCGGGAGCCGGTGTAACGCCGAGGTCCTCCCGCATGCCAACCTCTGAAAAAGGAACACTTGAAATATACAGCCAGCTTGTGCCGCCCATTTCCGTCTCGCCATAAATGTGATCAATATACTTTTCCGGATATTTGCGGAACCGATCATGTGCGATCCGGATCAGATCCTCCCTTTTTCCGAATGTCATGGCCTCCTTGGGACAGGCTTCGACACATCCGGGAAGTTCTCCCTTTATGATTCTGGGATAGCACATGGTGCATTTCATGATACGGGGAGTCAGCGGTTCATCATATTCATAGGCCGGAATTTCAAAAGGGCAGGCGATCATGCAATAACGGCATCCGACGCATACGGTGGGATCATAGGTAACGGCGCCTGTTTCCGTTTTTTTGAAAGCCTTCACAAAGCATGCTGATGCGCAGGCAGGCTCAAGACAATGATTGCACTGGTTTTTTCTGAACAGAGGCGCTTGTCTGCCAGGGGCTTCATACTGATTGACCACTGTATAGGCTGTTGCTGTTGTTCTTCTTTTTTCCTGCAGAACGGAAAGATCCGTAAATGGTTTATCCGGCAAAGGAAGCTCGTTTACCTTGGCGCAGGCTGCCTCACAACTCCGACATCCAACACACAGTGTAATATCATGCAGAACACCAAAACTTCCGGGATACCCCTCAAAATGCTTATTGCCGGCAGCAAAAGCTGATTTGCCGGCAATAGATCCTATACCCGCCGCGCCGATCCACTTTAGACATTTCCTTCGTGATATGGACATATGAAAGACCTCAACTTACGTTTTTTTTAACTTTTTTTCTCTTTATGACATTCAATGCACCCGGCCGGTTTTTGAATGCCCATCTCCTGATGGCAACCCATACACTGCTGATGATATGCACCCATGATTCCGGGTTTTAAAGGATTTTTTTCATCAAAGACCTTTCCATGGCAATTTCCGCATTGAGGCGGTTTTTTGGAGACAGGACTGTTATGGTGGCAACTCTTGCAGATCGTTCCTTCCTGACTGTGAAAATATCCTGCAAGCTTGCTGTCTTTGATATTGTTTACAAGAGCATTGACAATCTTGCGATGCGGAAAATCAACCGGTTCATATTGTTTGCTCAGATTTTTAATTACAACTTTTTCTGGAATATCATCTTCATGATACGTGCCGGTTATTGGTTTTCTGGACCGGAGCATTTCAGCGGCCAATGATTTTTCATCGTCCGGGTTACCTGTTTTCTCCATTTCAGATACCGGTACCATATGGCACTTTCCGCATGAATCACTTTCTTTAGTTGTTTTACTCATGAAAGCATGACATCCTGCGCAGTTTTTTTCTTCCTGCTTTATGCTGTGACAACCCAGGCAGCTTCTGTCTGTATCAACCGGATGCATGGCATTTTCAAGGCTGACCTCTTTGCCCTCTTTTATTCCGGTAAGGGTATGGCATTCGTTGCACGGCTTGAGGCTCTCATGGTGACAGACCCGGCAGGTATCATTATTATTCTCATGTACCTGATGATCAAAAGGAACAAAATTCATCCTGTTTTGTTTCTCGGTATCTGCTTCCATGCCTTTTTGATCGGTTTTAAGCAGAACAATATCCGGCTGTTTCCGTTCCATTCTTGGAACAGGTGATATTTTTTTAATTTTCTGCTGTGCCGCTGGATCATGGCACCCTGAACATGTTACAGGGCCGCCGGCCAGATGGTTCGCCAAATTTTTGGTATGACAGTTGATGCAGGCAATATGGGATGCCAGACGCATTGAAATCGGTTTGTCTTTTGATTCAGTCTTGTGGCAGTATCGGCAGGTTCCTTCTTTTTCTTTGGCATAAAAAAGCTTTTTTTCCTTTTCGTCATATTCATGATGGCATAGTTCGCACTTTTTTTCCTGCGCCTCGGAATGACGGAAGTGAAGGGATTTATCAAATCCCATGGGCTGTTTGGAAGATGAATACAACGCTTTTTCCCTGTGGCAGCTATCGCACTCAACCGGTCCGGATTTCTCATGTGCCACCTTCATTTCTCCATGGCAGGATATGCATTCTTTATGATAAAGATTCATCACCTCTATCCTGTCTACATCCTTGATTCGCTTGAATTTTGGAAAAATCCGGTCATTCTCGGTCAGATGGCAGGCTGTGCAATCCAGTTTCTTTTTGGCCAGGGCTTCGGTGTGAGCATCGTGAAGAAATTCAACAGGCGGTTTTTCAAGCGGGGCAAAACGATTCAGGATATCGATTTTAATGATGTCAGCCCGGGTATGAGAAGTATCTTTTAAAATCGGGCCTGACCCGTACAGGCTGGTACAATATAGTAAAACAATGGGAACCACTAAAATAGATACCAAATGGATCAGGTGCTTTCCCTTATTCATATTACGCTAATCCTTGAAAAATAATTTATTTATAATGATTCAGAACCGGGTCATGAATAAACCAGCCTGAATGGCAATAACCTGTTAATCCAATCAGACCCGAGCTGAAAAGCCAGAGCGAAGCCGGCACCGGTACTGAGCTTATGGAATCACTGTATGTAATGATCTGAGGGATTACGAGCAGGGTAACAACGGTAAAAATGAAAAATGCCTTTTCCCGGATCAATATCGACAAAACATGTGAATTCATAAGATGCCATTTTTGTTTTATTTTTTTTAAAATTCATGAAATTTCGCTATGAACATATAAAAAAGCTGTTTGCGTGTCAACAGCTTGTTGATACACATTCATTCGTAAAGAAAAAGTACCACTTTGTCATAATCAAACCTATAATTGTACAGGGGCCGTCAGGTTAACTCTTATAAGAGCAAATACTGTGATATGGATCGTCATTACAGAACGGTCTGGTCGATACTTTTTTTTCACTCGCGGATTACCGCCTTCACATTCGGGGATGTATTTGCGGAAAAGACCTGCTTGGGAAAACTTATAGGGACACCCTGTACTTTACACCATTATAATATGGACACAAAAACTCGAACCAATCGTTAGAGCGGACAAACCGGATTGAAGTAGCGGATCAGCCGAATTTCATTTGGACTGCCGACTATTATTCTGCGGTTTGCCGCTCTACTCAGTGTTAGTTGCGACACGAAGTCGCATATATGATTGTATTTATGAGATTTTATGTTCTTTGGAATACTCGGTATGTTCCTACCGATCCCTATGTGAGCGTGCCGCCGTTGCGCTGATGACGGGGTGCGAAGCCTCACTGACAATGTACCGAATTGGGTTGGAATAGTGACAGGACAACCCTCCGGGAAACCTCCCCGGTTAAGGGCTAGGGACGAATGATATGGTGAAAACATTTGAATGTCCGCACGCATCGTCAAGCGGCTACAGACCTACTGAGGCTTAACAAGTCGAGGACTGCTCCCTTGTGTGAGCGGTATGTGGTCAGGATGCAAGTCTCTAACGTGCTTGCACGGAACTGTCGAACCACCGGTGTCCAGGACGCACCTAAGGAAGCGAAGAAGTATAATACCCAGTATCAAAAAATGATTCGTAGACTTCTTGACGAATATTCTGTACATCAATAATAGCGAGCCCATAAACCATCACTTGTGCCGACCCAAAAAGCCGGGCGGCACAGTTCAACTGTTCTGCAAAGATTTGAAAGACTATGAAACCCGAGACTCTATTGAAATACGTTCTACCACTACTTCTTATCATCGCCGTTTCGGCCTCTGCGGCTGAGACTGTTTTGGTAGACAAAGTCTTAGTGACACGAGGAAATGTATAAGGAAAAACAAAAAGAATTATTTAATAAAAGTCGGATTAAAGTAGGCAGGAGAGATTTTGAGGATTTTAGAAAATACCGAATAACACACAAACCCGCGTTAGACGTGGGTTTTCTGTTTAATCTTTCCCCAATTCTTTTCCCATTGCTTAAATTTGCTCAGGTGTCCTGGCGTAATTATCTGATTTTACTTGGTGGGCCGTCCGGGAATCGAACCCAGAACCTACTGATTAAGAGTCAGGTGCTCTGCCTGATTGAGCTAACGGCCCGAATTTGTTTTTCCACCATTGATCCGGGAAGGAACGTATAAGTAACAAAACCATAAAAAGATGTCAATTTTTTTTATAGAGGATTTTCAGGGATTTTTTAAATATGCCATTATTCAGGCCATTCTTTCCAGTTTTGCTTTCGGAGGCGTTTTTTATTTCTTTTCCATGAATCGTCTTTTTCTTTCACTGTTTTCCATGGTTTTTCTTTTTTGTTCTGAAGATTGATGAAATAACTGCCCGGCATTTTAGGCCCTTGCGGTTCCGGCTGTTTTCTGGGTTTTTTGGACTCTGGTTTTTCCTTTGGAAGGGGCGGCGCAGTAAAACAGTCGACAGGTATCTGTTCCGCCAGATAGATTTTATCTCCGGCCTGTTTGAAAAAAATATCCTGCTCTTCTGCCTGAAGAACGTTTACGGTGATCAAAACAGGGTACGGGTCTCTTCGCTTTCCGATCCGGAGGGCCATGCTTTTTTCAGCGCACAGGATAACATATTCATGTTGAGTGGGGAGGATTCCTCTCTCCAGGATGACCGGATGGGATTTCTGCGTTACAGCAGTGTACAGTAGCTTTGGAATTTCAACAGCATGCTGAATTCCGGGAAGAAGATCCCGGTTGATTGCACGGATTTTATTCTCTATAATCTCCACAGGAGGGTTTGGCGAGCTGTTGATGAGTTCATTGATCATTGACTGCCGGATATGCCGCCAGCCCTCTTCTTCATTGGCTGCAAGAATAAACTCTTTGAGTTTGACAAAGCCATCCTGATCCGGCACAAGGCCGAATTCATGTGGATTGCGTCCAAGGATATATTCCAGGAATCTGGATAGTTGTTTGTGTGATTGGTTGAAGCTGATCATTTTTCCTCATCAAATGAATTGCCGCACAAGAACTGTCAAAGGGTTAATCAACCTGAAATCAGCGGCAAATTTTTTACTAATGCTTGCAGGATTCAGGTGACAATGCTATTTCCTTTGATTAAAAAAAATTGTCAACTCAATTCAGCAACAGGGTAACCGCATTTCAGCAATAATCAGTTTAAAACCGGTTATTCAGCACCGGAGGAAGGGATATCCATATGAATACAGAAAAATCCAACACACTTTTTCAACAGTCTCTGGCGATCATTCCCGGCGGTGTCAACAGTCCGGTTCGCGCCTGCAAATCGGTGGGCACAGATCCGATTTTTATTGATCATGCCGAGGGGAGCAAGGTGTTTGATGCTGACGAAAACCGCTATATTGATTATGTGGGATCATGGGGGCCGATGATTCTTGGGCATCGTCATCCTGCCGTGATTGAAGCGATTCAGAAGGTTTTGGAAAAGGGAACCAGCTTTGGCGCACCGACCGGGCTTGAACTTGAACTTGCCGAAATGGTGATTGATGCCGTGCCTTCCATCCAGATGGTCAGAATGGTGAATTCCGGAACCGAGGCAACCATGAGTGCTGTCCGTCTGGCACGCGGGTTTACCGGGCGGGACAAGATTATCAAATTTGACGGATGCTATCATGGTCATGCCGATACCTTGCTGGTTGCGGCTGGATCGGGTGTGGCAACCCTCAATATTCCGGGTAGCCCGGGGATTCCGGAATCGGTTGTGCAAAACACGCTGTCTCTGCCATTCAATGATCTGTCGGCTCTTCAGAAGGTTATGGACAGACAGGGGGATCAGATCGCCTGCATTATCGTGGAGCCTATTGCCGGAAACATGGGGATGGTTCCGCCCATGCCGGGTTTTTTAGAGGGTTTGCGGGAGATGACTGAAAAAGCAGGGGCGCTCCTGATTTTTGATGAGGTGATGACCGGATTCCGGGTTGCTTATGGCGGCGCTCAGTCGATTTACAATATCCAGCCGGATCTCACCTGTCTGGGAAAAATTATCGGAGGTGGTTTGCCGGTCGGAGCCTATGGCGGACGAAAAGAGATCATGGAGCATATTGCACCCCAGGGGCCGGTGTATCAGGCTGGAACCCTGTCGGGCAATCCGGTTGCCATGGCAGCGGGCATTGCCACATTGAAAGAGCTGAAAAAAGCCGGATTTTATGAAACGCTTGATGAGCGCTCCGAACAACTTTTCGAAGGGCTCGCTGCTGCGGCACAGAAGGCCGGCATAGCCGTTACATCTGGAAGAGAGGGTTCCATGCTGGGGATGTTTTTCACCAGCCATGCAGTTCACAGTTTTGAAGACGCCAAGACATCGGATCTAAAGATGTTTTCATCCTATTACAAAGGAATGCTGGAAAAGGGAATTTATCTCGCACCTTCCCAGTTTGAGGCCGGGTTTGTTTCTGCTGCTCATTCTTATGAGGATATTGAGGAAACCATTGCGGCAGCCGAGGCGGTGATGGCAGGTCTGGTTGATTTGATGGATTAAAAGCTGTTGTTCTCTCCAAGAACAGATGGGTCAAATAGATCCGGGAAATAGTATCGAAGGACGTGCGCTGGAAAGCCAATGGTTAAGGGCGCGCGATGGGATTCAGAGCGTACAAGTCCTTCCTTGAAAAGCTGGCTGATGATCCGCCGGACATGCCTTTCTGTCTGTTTTTCCATTCCCAGGATCGCCTGTACCTCACCTCTCGGGATCTTGCCTTGCAGAAATAACGCCTTCAACAGCTTGCCTGATCTTGGGTCGATCGGATTACTTGCCCCTCTTTTTTTATCTCTGTCTTTTATGTATCCTTCGATCCTTGCATCAATACGGTTGAGCCCGAGAAGCTGATCCATGAAGCGGATCTGATCCAGGCATACTTCCAGAAAATAGATACAATAATCCGCAAAAAAATCCGGATCAAAATGCTTCCGGTCTTTTGAGGGGGAATCTGCTGACTGGAGATTGGTCATATACCACTGTTTTTTTCTGGAAAATCCTCTGGATAATGACCAGAGATTGTTCTGGTTGATTCCGATATGGGCCAGGTACAGGCCGGAAAACAGCCGAGCAACACGGCCATTGCCATCCCGGAATAGATGAAGCCATCCCAGCCGGTGATGACTCGCAGCAGCCGCAATCAGGCGTTCGTCACCGTGAAAATTTTCGGGGGCATACAATCGGCTGAACTCTTGATATTTCTCCTGGAGGGTTTGATGATCCGGGCCATGGGTTGTGATTCCGCCATCCAGGGAGATGTTTTCGTCTCTCATTTTTCCGGGCAGGACAGAATACCCTGTAAATCCACCCTGGCTATGGGTGAATTGATGATGCTCAGGTAGTTTTTCGTAAAATTTCCGATGAATTTCAGCAACAAAATCAAAACTGCATATATTTTTCGGAGTGCGTATGAAAATCTCCTGCATCAGCTCCCTTTCCGTTTTCACATGCGCTGCACAAAGCTCCTGTGCATATCGCTTCTGTTCATCTTTGGAAAAATTTTTCATCAGGGCTGCTTCGATTTCACAGATTGAAGTCTTGTGCCCCTCAATCAGGTTGGAGTGGTAACTGTTCAGGAATCGCAGCCGGTCTCCAAGCGCCATTGCCGTATCACGGGCAATCCGTCCATCGAGTGTTGCCGAAGCAATGATCACTTCCTGGGCCAGATCTTTAAGTTCCCCCAGGCGTTTTTCCGGGATCGGGGGGATGAATGACAGATCTTTTGTTTTTTCAACCATTCTGCAACCATGATGTCCGGATCAATGACCGAATCAACATCCTGTAATTTAATTGAACATATGATAAATACAAACAACCATCGTCCGGTTTTAAAATCATTATAATGTCCTGATCAATGTCCTATTTAATATACTATTTTAAAAGAATAATCAATTAAATAATAAATAATTAATGTCCTGTTTAGATCTCCGGCAGACGATTTAGTTTCTCAATACAGATTCCTGACCAGCCGGGGAAGGGCAGAGGCAGATGATTCCTGTATAAATCCGCCACCATTGCTTTTTTCAGCCAGTTGCGAGAATGGATTTTTTTCAATGTTGATGTCAATGATGGGTTTGCCCTGTCCAAACACGATTTGGGCAATCCGGCTGGGAAGGTTGGTGGCTCCGGAGGTTCCGACAATGATCAGCAAATCGGTTTTTTCTGCGACCACAAGGGAACTGGTGTATCGGAATTGTTCTTCATTATAGGTTTCATCAAACCACAGCACATGGGGACGGGTCATGCTGCCGCAGTTCGGGCAGCAGAGAAGGTTCAGGTCATCATCGGTTACTTTGTCGGACTTTGTTCTATTGTGAAGGATTCCGGAGATTGGAAATATTGATAGACTGCATTCTTTTGCGCAGCGCATGAACGAGACATTCCCATGGATCTGGAATGTCCGCTCCAGTGTGCTGCCTGCACGGAGATGAAGACCATCCACATTCTGGGTGATCAGCGTAAAACAATTTTGCAGTTTTTCTTCCAGATCCGTCAGTGCCAGATGGCCCGCATTGGGAGATGCCTGGCTGCAAACCCCGAGGCGATACAGATACCATTGCCAGACTTCATAAGGCTTTTCCCGGAACATCTGAAAAGTTGCCATTTCCTGAGGATGATATTCCCTGGCTCCGATTGTCCAGTATCCTTCCGGACCCCTGAAAGTGGGGATTCCACTTTCAGCAGAGATACCCGCACCGGTCAGTATGGTAACAAAGCCTTTTTGGGCTTGAACTTCCTTTAATATTGAGACTGGATCGGATGCCATATGGTTTATATCCTTTTCAAAAAAGAGTAAATCTGATATTTGTCAGGTAACTGCATTTGGAATGCTATTTTGCTGAATCCCTCTCAAGAGAGGAATTGATTGAACAAATGAATCATTTCAAAATGCGGTTACCCTGTGATATCTGTATTCGTCCAGTTTAATGGATGACATGTACCAGAATTTAATTTTTAAACCCAGAGGAAAGATTATCATGCAAAAATTGTCTGTTATGATTCTTTTGTTGTGTGTATTCGGATTGGCTGCCGGATGTACGGTTTCAACCCGTGCGGTATCACCGGACGAAGAGTTGAACTATGACGAGACCTATAATTTCACGGATAAGAAAAAAATTGTGAAAACCCTCGTGGAGTCGCTTACCACCAAACCGCCCCTGGGCGGGGCTACCGACCGGCCGATCCGCATTGTTTATGGCATTACCAACCGGACATCGGAACACATCAGCACCAGCGGCATATCCGATGAAATCCGGAAGGAGATTCTTCAGTCAGGCAAAGCCCGGTTTGTAAGCAAAGAAAATCGTGACAACATCATCAACGAAACCGATTATCAGGAAACAGGACGGGTGACCCAGGAATCCAGAGTCAGGCTTGCCAGGCAGCTTGGAGCAAAATACATGCTGACCGGAACCTTGCGATCCATTGAGAAAAGCGAGGGGAGCCAGTTCCGTCTGACCAAGAAAAATTATATTTACTATAGTCTGAATCTGGAACTGACCGATCTTGAAACCAGCCTGATTGAGTGGGCGGACAGCGTTGAACTGACGAGGGAAGCGTCCAAACCTTTCATCGGATGGTAGGGTTTTGATGAAAAACAGGATGCCGAAACGGTTTGGGGTATCCCTGTTCCTTCTTCTGGTTCTGTTGACAACCGGTTGTGCCGGTGCAAAACTAAAGGATGCGAGGAAGGCTTTTCACCAGGGGAATGTCCAGGAAGCTGCGAAAATCATTCAGGAGACCGACAGTTCCGGTCTCAGCGAGCTGGAATACCTCATGGAAAAAGGACTGCTGCTGCACCATGCCGGAGAATATGAAGAAAGCATCCGGGAGTTGAGGCAGGCTGCGGATCTGATCCGGGAACAGGATGTCATTAATTTAAGCCAGCAAGCCAGTTCTCTTGTCATCAATGAGTGGGTCACGGAGTATAAGGGGGAATATTCCGAACGGCTGTGGGTTCATACCTATCTCATGATGAATTACCTGCTATCAAAACAATATGAAGATGCACTGGTAGAGGCAAAGCAGACCCAGAAAATTCTGGATGAATATCCGGAAGCCCTTTCCCGGGAATATTTTACAAGAGCGATGATCGCGCTTTGCTACGAAGTAGTTCAGGAATATAATGACGCTTATATCGTTTATAAGAAGCTGGCAGAAACCATTCCCGACCCCTCTCTGGTAAAGCCCCATGTCCAGAGGCTTTCCCGGATACTTGGTTTTCAGGATGAGCTGGAACCTTCCGGGAAAGACAAAAAAGATCCGGAACCGGTTCCTTCGGCCAATAGTAATTCTGCAGAACTGATATTATTTGTCAGTATGGGCGACGGGCCTCAAAAGGTTTCCGGAGATATACTCCTGCCTCCCGGTGTTCGGGTCTCATTTCCACGCTACAAGAAACAGAAAAGCTACTTCGGCAGTCCTGAAGTGATGGATTTCAATTCCATGCAATCATCAAATATTATTGAAACCGATATAGTTGCTGTTGCCAATGACTCCCTGGATGACCGGGCTAAACTGATTTATGCAAAAGAAGCAGCCAGAATTGCCGCCAAGGAAGTGATCATCCGGGGATTTGAACGGGACAACAAGGACCCGCTTGCCGGGCTTCTAATCCGTCTTGCATTTATTGCCATGGAGGAAGCCGATACCCGGGGATGGGATACGCTTCCGGCAAAGCTGTCCCTTGTCAGGGTGTTTCTTAAACCCGGGACTCATAAACTGCGTGTCAATGTCCAGGATGGCGGATTTGGCAACACCATTGATCTTCCTGAGATTCGGTTTTCCCGGGGGGATAAAGTGTTTTATTCATTACGGGCCAGTGGCGGGAGCACGTCTGTGAATGGAATGCGGGAAACAGAACGTAATACAGCAGACTAATGCCACAAGGGATAAATCAATGAATTTGGAAAAAAACAGGATTCCGGATTATGTCCGGACCATCCATCTGATTGCTGTGTGCGGCACAGCTATGGGCGCTCTGGCCTGTATGCTCAAGGAGCTGGGATATGAAGTAACCGGGTCGGATCATAAGATGTACCCGCCCATGAGTGACTTCCTGGTCGAAAAGGGGATTCGTACTTTTGACGGATTCAGTGCTGATAACCTGACCTACGGACCGGATCTTGTGGTCATCGGAAATGCAATTTCAAAAGACAATCCGGAAGCGGTCAAAACCCATGAGATGGGGTTGTGGTACTGCTCCATGCCCCAGGCAGTGAACCGGTTTGCGGTTGCCGGAAGAAAACCGATTGTGGTGACCGGCACACATGGGAAGACAACTACTTCTTCCCTTATGGCCATGGTTCTTCATGAAGCTGGTCTGGACCCCGGATTTATGATCGGCGGCATTCTGAAGAACTTTCACAGCAATTACCGGATCGGAACAGGGCCATACATTTCCATCGAGGGTGATGAGTATGATACCGCCTTTTTTGATAAAGGACCCAAATTTCTTCATTATGATCCGTATATCACCATTCTGACAAGTTTGGAGTTTGATCATGCGGACATCTTTACGGACTTGTCGCATGTTCGCAGGGTGTTTGATGCCTTTTTATCCAAGCTGTCGAAGGAAAGCACCCTGATTGCATACGATGGAGACGAGGCGATAGAAGAACTCATTCAGGATCGCAGCTATAAGGTTTTTACCTACGGGAAGAAGAAACAATCCTTTTGGCGGCTGAGCAATATGTCCATTGATCCGCCCTACAGCGTATTTGAAGTGATGAAGAGCGGAATTCATTATCATACTTTTCAGACACGGCTGATGGGAGAACATAATTTGTTGAATGTAGTATCCGTGATTGCTGCCGCAGACCGATTGGGGATTGATCCGGCAATCGTTCAGCGGGCGCTTGATAATTTTGAGAGCGTAAAAAGGCGGCAGGAAGTAAGAGGGGTTAAAAATGGGATTACCATTCTGGACGACTTTGCCCATCATCCGACCGCAGTCCGGGAAACCATAAAAGCGGTAAAGCCATTTTATCCAAAAGGCCGTTTGATTGCTATATTTGAGCCCAGAACCAACACCAGTATGCGAAATATTTTTCAGGATGTGTATCCAGCCTGTTTTGATCTGGCAGACCTGATCTGTATCCGGAAACCGCCGCTTCTTGAAAAAATACCGGAAGGAGAGCGGTTTTCATCTATTAAACTGGTACAGGACATGAAAGAGAGAAAAAAGGATGCCCATTATTTCGAGGACACAGAGGAAATTATCAGTTTCCTGAAAAAGACAGCCTGTTCCGGAGACGTGGTTCTGGTCATGTCCAACGGCGGATTTGATAATATTCATCAGCGGCTTATTGAGGAGTTATGAAAAAGCAATGCATCTGTTCTGTCCTGTTTCTGTTTTTTATCCTGCTGGTGCAGCCTGCAGAAGCAGACAAGAAGAAGATTCATCAACCGATCCGGATTTTATGCCTGGGAGATTCCATTACCCATTCAGTTGGGGAATACTGCGGATATCGTTATTTCCTTTGGAAAAAACTGGTGGATCTCAAGGTCGGGTTTGATTTTATCGGATCCATGAATAAACGATACGAGGAAGAATCTGGCCAGGAATGCCCGCTTTATAAGGGCAAACAGTTTGACCCGGATCATGAAGGACACTGGTCATGGCGTTCCGATCAGATTCTCGGTATGACGTCAGAAGAAATTGCTCCGGATACGGGTGATGGTCAGCTTTCGGAATGGTTGCAATACTATACCCCCGATATTGTTTTGCTGCATCTGGGGCATAATGATGCCGGAGCAAACGAGACACCGGAACAGATGGCTAAGGAGTTGAAGGATATCATTCTCCTTTTGCAGAAGGACAATCCCGGTGTTGCCGTGCTATTGGCCAAGGTCATTCCAAGTGCAAAACCAAGATGGAATCGCCGGCTTTCTATTTTAAATGCAGAAATCGAGGGCATTGCAAAGGATATGAAAACATCTTCTTCTGATGTGGTTGTCATCAATTTTTCAACCGGGTTTGATCCGTTTATGGATACCTTTGACGGTACACACCCAAATGAAACCGGATCCGAAAAGATGGCTGAAAAATGGTTTGATGAAATATGTAAAGTGCTGGATAAGTCAAGGCCCGGCATAACCGGAAACCTGAGATAACCTATTCATCCTCCAGACGAACCAGCAAAACCGGTTTTTTTGAACGGTGCAAAACCTTCAGAGATGTACTGCCGATCATTGCATTCAGAAAGCTTCCCTGTCCCCGTGAACCCATGACAATGATATCGCAGTTGTTTTCTTCTGAATACCGGAGAATCTCTTCAACCGGATTTCCGCGCGTTACAATGATTTTATCGGTTTCAAAGGGCTGGTCGTGAAACTGGGATTTCACATCTTCACAAAAGATATCCAGCACCTGTCGAATGGGCATTCCGCTTCGTTTTTTCCCGATAAGGGATTCCCTGGCTTCATCCACATGCTGTTTTTTAATGGCTTCCCATTTTTCCTGATCAATATAACTGAGAACACCGGAATAGATATCCGGATTATCAATTACCGTGTGTAAAATTGTGATGGTTGCATGATAATGCCGGGCAAGGCTTACAGCATAAGAGAATGCTTTTTTTGCATACTCGGATAAATCTGTTGCATAAAGAATTTTTTTAATTTGAACATCGGGAAACATTTTTCTTTCCTTTCATTATTTTGGTTACAATGCCGGCCTTCCCGGGTCTTGAGATGGTTTGGAAACAAATATTGCCAAAACAGGCTGGTAGATGAAAGTTCAGTTCGGTTACAGGTGACCAGGAAGCCCAATGCGGATGGGATGTCTGATCTCCACATTTATAAAAATTGGCTTTCCATGTATTTCCTCGGATATCCGGGAGTGTTCCAATATATTTTTCAAACAACAGGAAGGGAATGGAGAACTCAAGGTGCCAGGTGATTTTTTGTTGAATTTCAGGAAAGACTTTCCGGGGCAGAGAATGATAAATATTCATCTGCTCAACCTCTTTCCGGGTTAAAGGGGTATATTCCTTGAGATCGGTTCCGATCCTGGTGGGATCCGTGATATAGGATGCCAGCAAGGTGCCTCCGCAATTGAATTCAAAATTAAAATATCCGTAATCGGGCTTGGGTTGAACAAAAAATTCCACACAACTATCCTGATAAACTGGTTTCTGGAATTCGGTATGGATGCAACGAACATATTGATCCTGAACTTGAAATATACCTTTTAACAATTTTGAATCATAAAGTAATTTTGCTTTTGTTATTGGACGGTGCCCACTGCTTTCCGGTCGGAAACAGTTCAGTTCCAGGTGTGGCATATTCTCCCAGGTCTTATCATCCCAGTCACATTTGTTTTCCGGTAGAACACTGGAATGGTGTACAACGTATTCACAGCACTTTTCACGACTTTCTTTTTGCATATTGTTTTCAGGATACCTATTTTACCTCGTATGCAATGACCCGGTTGTCAAAAAACGTCGGGATCAACAAGAGCTTTCTGGATATAATGTATTCCAGATCCGCAGAATTCACTTTGGAAGCGGTTGTATCCAGAAGAGTATGGATTTGACCGGAAGCCATGACAAGAGATGTTTTTCCTTGCCAGTCTGATATAAAAAAATTGCCGTTTCCATCTGGCCGAAGCCCATCAATTCCGGACCCCACTGTTGCCAGTGTCGTAATTTTTTTATCCAGCAGGTTGACTGCCTTTATTGAACCATCACCGGAGTTCCCAATGATCAGCCGATCAGGCTCCATATGTAATCCATTTGGATTTTTGATTTCCGGCCCTTTTAACCAAACCTGCATCCTTCCTTGGGACAATTGGTAGATCACACTATTTTCAGCTGACATGTCCGAGACATAAACATTTCCTTTTACGTCCGTAACCACATCATTTAAAAATTGTGCTCCCTGGGCTGGAAATCGATTTACTATTTTTCCAGTTTTGCGATGAATCTGGACCAGATGATCGATATCGGAAACATATAGAAACTCTCCAAAAATCGCTGATCCCTTTGGTGCATTCAGCCCTGTTGCCCACTTCAGCACAACAATTTTTCCATCCAGTGTAACCTTTGAGATAAATCCTTTTTGATTTTTTTCTGTTGGTTGTCCATTAATATTGGAAACATAGAGGATATTGTCTGTTCCGTCAAACAGAATGGATTCCGGAATAAGAAGCCCATCCCTGATCTGCCATTTCTGGACGATCGAGTATGGTGCTTCCGCTGCGAAAAGTCGGAAGTTTGACGATAAGACAGAGATATTCAACACAATGAAAAAAAACAGGACGAGGATTATACCTACATTTTTAGAATTCATAGAAATCCTCCCTGCAGAGCCGTCTTGCACTTGAGTAAGACTATCCATTCAGGTTTGGAACAATAAATCGTCTATGAAGATTATGCCCATTCCCGGGGTGATTATGCAGCAAGATTGGAAAGGATAAAGGGGCATTACATGATTACTCGATGAAATGCCCTTT